>JBPCMS010000037.1:0-45101 GCA_051002015.1 Acidimicrobiia bacterium | reverse complement strand
AGCGGAGCCGTCCGGGCCGATCTCGACGAATTGGAACCGCGACGACACCGGGCGCCCGCCCCCGCGGGCGTCGGCGACGGTGTGCTCCAGATACAGCAGCGCCTTGGGGGTCTCGGTGGGGTCGTCGGGGTCGACGAACACCGTGCCCTCGCTGAGGGTGGCGCCGTGGTGTTCGAGCACGGTGTCGATGAGAGCAGCCAGCAGCGGATGCCCCGGGGCGAGCAGGTCGGCCGGCGGCTTGCCGGGCACCGTGGTCCGGTCCTTGTCGAAGGTGACCCGCTCGTATCCGGTGGTGATCGGCGCCCCGACCCCGATCTCCCGATCCCGGGAGCGGAGCATGGCGGGAACCCTGGCGATCTCGAAGCGTCCTGATTCGCGCTCCGAGATCCGGCCCCCGAACTGCCGGAACGCCGCCAGGAAGAACTCGCGGATGAACGACGGCTGCAGCTTGCGGGCCAGAGCCCGCTCCATGTCCTGTCTCAGCGACTCGACCTCGGTGGCGTCGAGCAGGTTCGAGGCGAGCGACCGCTCCTCGAGAACCGAGACCAGCCTGGTCCCGATCTCCTCGTCGATCACCCGCTCCATCCGCTCCCGGACCTCGGGCCGGTCGCCGTAGCGGATCGCCTCGATCAGCAGGGTCTGCAGCGACCGGTTGATCTCGGCGTCGCCGAGCACGTCGTACACCTGCCCTCCGAGCGCCTGCCCCTGCTGCTCGATCTTCTCGAACAGCCGCTCGAACACCTTGCCCTCCCGGGTCTGGTGCGCCACCAGGTTCCACAGGAAGCAGGTCTCGGTCTGGCCGATGCGGTGGATCCGCCCGAACCGCTGCTCGATCCGGTTCGGGTTCCACGGCAGGTCATAGTTGACCATCAGGTTGGCTCGCTGCAGGTTGACACCCTCACCGGCGGCGTCGGTGGCCACCAGCACCTGGGCCACCGGTTCGCTGGTGAAGGCCTGCTGGATCCTGCGTCGGTCCTCCCGACGGACACCCCCGTGGATGGCAACCACCCGTTCCGCACCGCCCAGCACCGAGCGGATGCGATCGACCAGGTAGTCGAGGGTGTCCTTGTGCTCGGTGAACACGATCAGCTTGCGCCTGGTGCCGTCGGGGGCGGTCATCTCGTCGCTCTGCAGGATCCCGTTCAGCTCCTCCCACTTGCGGTCGGTCTTGGCGGCACGAACCTGGTCGGCCAGCTCCTCGAGCTGGTTCAGGCGGTCCACCTCGAGGCGTAGCTCGGCCAGGGTGGCGGCGCCGGTGGCCTCGCCGATGACGGCATCCTCCAAGGCCTCACGTTCGGTGTCGTCGAGGTCGTCGGGGTCGAAGTCGTCGGACGCCACATCGAGGTCGGCCACCGAGAAGCCTCGGGGAAGGTCGACCTCGGCCAGCGCCCGGTTATCGACCCTGGGCCCGGCCTCGGCGAGCCGCTGCTCCAGACGCCGGCGACGTCGCTTGAGCGAGCGGTAGATCGCCTCGGGCGAGGACGCCAGGCGCCGCTGCAACGCGGCGAGGGCGAACCCCACGGCCAGGCCGCGCCGCCGGTCGCCACCCTGCTGGAGTCGGTCGGCCCGGTTCATCCCATCCAGCACGTACTCGGTGACCTCCTCGTACAGGATGAGCTCGAGCGGTGACAGGTCGTAGTTGGCGGTGGTGGCGATACGCTCGGTGAACAGCGGTCGCCCGTCGAAGCGGAGCATCCGCTCCTTTACGTAGCGGCGCATCAGGTCACTGACGTCCCCCAGCCGGTTGTGGCGGAGCCGCCCGGCGAACCGGTCGGGGTCGAGCAGCGACATGAACTGCTGGAAGTCCTCGTCCTTGCCGTTGTGTGGGGTGGCGGTGAGCAGCAGCAGGTGGCGGGTCTTGTCCCGCAGCAGCTCACCGATCTGGAAGCGTTTGGTCTTCTTGAGCTCGTCGCCGTAGTAATGGGCGGACAGCTTGTGCGCCTCGTCGAAGATCACCAGGTCCCAGTCGGCCACCGCCATCTTTGCCTGCAGGTCCTCGTTGCGGGCGAGCTGGTCGATCCGGGCGATGAGCAGCGGCCGCTCGGTGAAGGGGTTGCCGGTGCGAGCCGACTCCACCATGTCGCGCGAGAGGATGTCGAAGGGCAGGTCGAACCTACGGTCGAGCTCCTCCTGCCACTGCTCCACCAGGCTCCCCGGCGCCACGATCAGGCACCGGTCGAGATCGCCCCGGATCATCAGCTCCCGGATGTAGAGCCCGGACATGATCGTCTTGCCGGCGCCCGGGTCGTCGGCGAGCAGGAAACGCAGCGGCGACCGGGGCAGCATCTCCTGGTACACCGCCTCGATCTGATGCGGCAGCGGGTCGATGGTCGACGTGTCCACCGCCAGATACGGGTCGAACAGGTGGGCGAGTTGGATCCGCTTCGCCTCGGAGGCCAGCCGGAAGGCCGCCCCGTCGGCGGTCAGCGGCCACGGCCGGTTGGCCGCCTGGATCGACAGCCGATCCTCATCGGCACGGCCGAGGAGCCGATTGCCCAGCGCCCCATCGGCTGTCCGATACGTCACCTCGACCGTGTCGGTCCCGTGCTGCTCCACGGCGAGCACCGTCACCAACTCACCCACGACCAGACCGGCCACCCGGGTCTTCGCCTTCAGTTCCTCCAGCGCCGCCACCAACCCCTCCCACACTCAACACCAGCGAACATAGCCGCACCCTGTGACAGATTCCGGGGGCGGGTGACGCCGTCGTGGTTGTTGCGGCTTCCTCCCTCGACCGGAGTCAACGGTGGGAGAGGTGCACACTTCAGGAACGCACTGGCCAATGGACCCTCCAGGCGTGATCCACCCGCGAGGTCCGAGTCCCGTCGGTTGATGGCTAGACTAGGCCTGGTCAAGGAAGGGCTCAGGTGAAGCTCGTCAACGTCTACGAAGCGAAGACCAACCTCTCGAAGCTGCTCGAAGCGGTCGAGCGTGGCGAGGAGATCGTGATCGCCCGGGCCGGGAGGCCCATCGCCGACCTGAGGCCCCACGTTCCGGCACGCCGCTCGGTGGTGATCGGCGGCCTCGCCGACCAGATCGACTACGACGACGAGGACTTCGAGGGGATCGATCCCGACATCATGAGGCTCTTCTACGGCGACGACGGTGGGCCTGGTGCTCCTGCTCGATAGCCACGTTCTGCTCTGGGTGCTCACCGGTCGACGATCGCTCGGCCCGGCCGCCGCCAAGGCGATTCAGGCGGCAGCCGCGGTCTACGTGTCCGCCGCCACCGTCTGGGAGCTCACGATCAAGGCGATGCTCGGCAAGGTCCGACTACCCGACCGCTTCGCCGACCAGCTGGAGGAGCAGGGACTCGCATCTCTCGACGTCACGGCGCAGCACGCCGCCGGCATTCAGGCGTTCCCCGAGCTGGCTCTCCACGACCCCTTCGATCGACTACTCCTTGCGCAAGCGCGCATCGAAGGACTGCGGCTGCTCACCGCCGATCGAGTCCTGCTCGCACTCGATCGACCGTTCATCGTCGATGCCCGGGCCTGACCCACCGACCTCGCCAGGCTCGTGCCCGCTTCGGGAGGCGAGCGGCTACCTACTTCGGCGAGCGGGAGAGGCGGATGTGCACGACGGAGGGCGAGCTGACCAACTCGACGCATTCGTAGCCCTCCGGGCCACCGTCGAGATGGTCGAAGAGCCGCTCGCCGCCGCCGAGCAGAATGGGCACGATCACCAGATGCAGGTCGTCGATCAGGCCAGCGCCGAGGTACTGCTGGACCGTGGCCGCGCCACCGGCGACCTTGACGTCGTCGCCGTCGGCGGCATCGAGCGCCCGTCCGAGCGCCGCCTCGATGCCGTCGGTGACGAAGTGGAACGTGGTTCCGCCCTCCATCGTGATCGACGGACGGGGGTGGTGGGTGAGGACGAACACCGGGTGGTGGTACGGCGGGTTGTCCCCCCACCAGCCAGTCCATGGGTCGCTGCCCCAAGGCCCCCGGTTCGGGCCGAACATGTTGCGCCCCATGACGGTGGCGCCAATGCCGGCGTCGCCCCGTGCGAGGAACTCGTCGTCAACGCCCTCGTCGCCGCCGTCCATGCCGTGCGTCGCACGACCGGTGCGGGTTGCGAACGCCCATTCGTGCAATCGGGTACCGCCCACACCGAGCGGGTCGTCGATGCTCTGGTTGGGTCCGGCGGCGTACCCGTCGAGCGAGATCGAGAGGTTGCTTACGCGCAGCTTCGGCATGTTGCCTCTTGCAA
The DNA here is from genome assembly GCA_051002015.1 of Acidimicrobiia bacterium. Taxonomy (GTDB): domain Bacteria; phylum Actinomycetota; class Acidimicrobiia; order Spongiisociales; family UBA5794; genus JACDBE01. The sequence continues at coordinate 40,889 of JBPCMS010000037.1, read as the reverse complement.
CTCAGCTGGATCGGGTGTCCAGAGCATTCTGTCCACACTATGACGGGGCGCCCACATGAAACTCATCGGTCGAATGCTGAGATAGCTGAGATGCCGGAGTGCGCAACCCGGCCCGCCCACCGACGGATCGGCGAGGATCACCCCTCGGCGTCTAGGTCGTCAAGGGTGTCCTGGATCTCGGACACGGCCATCGCCGCCCGCCACAGCGCGTCCTCGGGTGACCGGTCTTGGCCCTTGTTGTCCCTACGCCAGCCGAAGTCCCAATAGCGGTCCAGCACCACCCGCAGGTAACGACGAGAGACCACAAGCTCCTCACGCAGCTGCTCGCCGAGCTCGCGGGGAGACGGCTCGACCACGGTCACGGCGTCGAGTCGCCGGGAACGCAACGCCTCGATGACAGCGTCATCGGTGCCGGCATGAGCGGACCAGAACCGCGTCAGACGACGGTTCCGGTGGTTCCACACCGGCCAAACGAGTGGCCGGTAGCACCACATCATCGGCCGCTTGCCGTGCCGCAGCTCACGTCCGATCCACTCGCCGGCGGGGTGGAGGGCCATCCACGGCACCTCGTCGGGCGGGACGTCGAGCACCAGCTCCACCGAACCGGCCTCCACGGTGTCGGCGACACCCAACAGGTCGCCGGTTACCCACAGCTCCTCCAAAGGCCAGCCGAAGTCGGCGTGGCGCAGGGCGAGACGCTCCGATGCCACCTCGGCCATCTCGACCAGGTGTCTGACCGCGGTGGAACGCTTCACGGCGCCATTGTCGCCGATCGGGCCGGCGAGCGCTTCGCCGCCAGCCTGCGGTCGCTCTCGGTGAGGTGGCGCTTCCGCACCCGGATCGCCTTGGGGGTGACCTCGACCAGCTCGTCGTCGGCGATCCACTCGATGGCGGTCTCCAGGGTGAGCCGGCGCACCGGGTCGAGCCGGACCGCCTCATCCTTGGAATGGGTGCGGATGTTGGTGAGCTGCTTGGCCTTGGCGGGATTGACGGTCATCTCCTCGGAACGGGACGCCTCGCCGACCACCATGCCCTCATAGACGTCGGTCCCCGGCTCGACGAACAGCTCGCCCCGCTTCTGCAGGTTGTCGAGGGCGAAGGACGTGGCCACGCCCCGACGGTCGGCGACCATGGCCCCGCCCACCCGGTGGGGAAGCTCCCCGGCCCACGGCATCCACCCGGCGTGGTGCTGGTGGACCAGGGCGGTCCCCCTGGTGGCGGTCATCAGCAGCGAGCGCAGCCCGAGCAGCCCCCGGGCGGGCGCCTCCACCGTGACCACGGTGCGGCCGGCATCCCCCTTGCGCAGATCGGTCACCGTGCCCTTGCGGGGGGCAACCGCCTGGGTCACCGTGCCCACATGGTCGTCGGGAACGTCGATGACGGCCCGCTCCACCGGCTCGTGCGGCCTGCCCTCGATCGCCCGCAGGATCACCTCGGGGCGGCTCACCTGGAACTCGTAGCCTTCGCGCCGCATCGACTCGATGAGCACGGCGAGCTGGAGCTCGCCCCGCCCGGCCACCTCGATGACCTCGGGTGAGGCGGTGGGGCCGATCCGGATCGACACGTTGCCCCTGACCTCGCGCTCCAGCCGCTCCCGGATCTGGCGAGACGTGAGGAACGAACCGTCCCGACCCGCCATCGGTGAGGTGCTGACCCCGAACGTCATCCGCAGCACCGGCTCGTCGACCTCGATCCGGGGCAACGCCACCGGGTTGTCGGGGTCGGCCAGGGTGTCGCCGATCTCGACCTCGGGGAAGCCGGCGATCACGAACAGGTCGCCTGCGGTGCGCTCGTCGACCGGCTCCCGACCCAGCCCGACGAACCCGAGGAGCTGGGTGAGCCGGCGGCGTAGCGGCGGTTGGTTGGGATCGTCCTGGCACAGCGCCACGTTCTCGCCGCTGCGCAGGGTGCCATGGGCGACCCTCCCGATCGCCAGCCGGCCCAGGTAGTCGGAGGCGTCGAGGTTGGTCACCAGCGCCTGGAGCGGCGCTTCGGGATCGCCCGAGGGCGCCGGGATGGTGGCCACGATGGTGTCGAGCAGCGCCGACATGTCGGCGTCCTCCCCCGGCAGACCCAGCCCGGTCATGCTCCGCCCCATCCGGGCGACGGTGGAGACGATGGGGAAGTCGATGTGGCGATCCTTGGCGTCGAGGTCGAAGAAGAGCTGGTAGGTCTCGTCGACCACCTCGTCGAGCCGGGCATCGGACCGGTCGACCTTGTTGACCACCACCACCGCCGGCAGGTGGAGGGCAAGCGCCTTGGAGAGCACGTAGCGGGTTTGCGGCATCGGCCCGTCGGCGGCGTCGACCAGCAGCAGCACGCCGTCGACCATGGTCAGCGCCCGCTCCACCTCGCCCCCGAAGTCGGCGTGGCCGGGGGTGTCGACCAGGTTGATCCTGGTACCCTGCCACTCGATCGAGGCCGCCTTGGCCAGGATGGTGATGCCCCGCTCCCGCTCCTGGTCACCGGAGTCCATCACCCGCTCCACCTGGATCTGGTGATCGGCGAAGACGCTGGTGGCGCGCAGCAGGGCATCGACCAGGGTGGTCTTGCCGTGGTCGACGTGAGCGATCAGCGCAACGTTGCGGAAGGCGTCGGACACGACCGGGGGATGGTACCGGTGCTGGCTTGGCCCTCCGCTAACGTCACCGAGGACCAACCGGGAGGAACCGTGCCTTTCATCCTCAGAACCCTGATCAGCGCCGCCGCCGTCTGGGTGGCGGTGGTCGTCGTGTCCGGGCTGGATTGGGACGGGAGCATTTGGCAGCTACTGCTGATCGGGCTCATCGTCGGGCTGGTCAATGCCCTGGTCAAGCCGCTGGCAACGCTGCTCAGCCTCCCGCTGCTGATCCTCACCCTCGGGCTGTTTCTCCTGGTGATCAACTGGCTGATGTTCGCCATCGTGGTGTGGCTGGCCGCGCCCGATCGGCTCGATCTCGGGCTGACCAGCGCCGACGGCCTGTCGACCTTCCTGGGCTCGATCGTGGTAACCCTGGTGTCATGGGGTCTGACGGTGATCACCCCCGACGGACGGTGATCCGACCCCGGTCACGGCAGCCTTGAACCGCCCCGCCCGCTCCCATAGGTTCGGGGTGTGCCCACCTACACCGCCGACCCCGGGCTGCTCCGAGCACTCGCAGCCGCCACCGGCGAGGCGGCGGACGGCGCCATGGCCACCGCAGGCAACGCCGTGCTGCTCTCCGGGGACACGGCGGTGGCGTCGGCCACCGGTCCCGTGGCGGCGTGGGGACAGGCCTGGGCACAGAGCCTGAGCGAGCGGGCCGACCTGCTCGACCACCCCTACCCGGTCGCCGCCACCGTCACCGACGCCGCCCATCTCACCGCCAGGGCCGACGCCGTCGACCACGCCCTCACCACCCCGCTCGCCGTCGGCTGGGAGGCGTTCGACGCCGCCGTCTCGGCGGCGGTGTCCGCCTGGGATTGGCTGGCGGCCCACCAGACGCCGACGGTCGCCGCCGGCTTTCTGGCCACGCTCGACCAGGCGACGGCGAGCGCGGTGGGGCGGAGACGCCCCGAGGTCGCCGAGGTTCCCGGGGCACCCCTGGAGACGGTCTTCGCCGCCAACCGGCGCCGGATCGAGCTTGCCATCGACGAGATCGACCGGCGGATTGCGGGTGCGGACCCTTGGGCCGCCCTCGGGCTCGCCGCCGACCGAGACACCCTCACCGGAATGCTCCACCGCAGCTTCGTCGTCTTCGACTGGGCGGGACACGGGCGAATCGCCGAGTGGGTTGGCCCGCTCGACGCCGAGCACATCGCCGTCCTGCTCCCCGGGAGCGGTACCGATAAAGATGACGTTGATCGGTTGGCCGGGGACGCCGCCCGCCTGCTCCGCCTCGACGGGGACGGCGACCTGGCAATGGTCACCGGGCTGGTTTACGACGCGCCCGACCTGCCAGTCGCCATCCTCCCCGTCGCCGCAGCCGAGGGAATCGCCGGGCTGGCGGGGTTGCTCGGGCTGCTCCCCGTCGGCGATCGTCACCTCACCCTGATCGGCCACTCGTACGGCGCGCTGCTGCTGGGCACGGCGCTGGCCGCCGGTCTCGCCGCCGACCTACCCGCCAGGCACGACATCGTCCTCATCGGGGCGCTCGGCACCGGCAGTCGCCAGGCGGGTGAGCTGGGCGTCGACCCCTCGCGGCTCTGGGTGGGCGAGACGACGGACGACCTCGTTGTCGATGGGCGGCGGGTGGCCGATCTGGTCGGGGCGCTCGAGGGGCCGCTCTCCGCCTTCGGGCTGCTCTCCACCGTGCTCGACGACACGTTCGGGTCGATACCGACCGAGCCGGGCTTCGGCGCCACCCACTTCGACGCAGGCGCCGGGGGACACTCCGGGTATCTGGCCGCAGACATGGTCAGCGGGCACGATGGCCGGTTCCATCGCGCCTTCGAGCTGGCCTCGGTGTCGGCGGCGGCGATCATCGCCATCGCCACCGGGCGACGGTTCGCCATCGGCAGGGCGCGCAAACGAACCGCCAACGACGAGGACAACGGCGCCGCCGGCGGCTGACCCGGCTCTCTGTATCCCATAGGCCGGCCGAGGACGTCGACGTCTCCGTATCCCACCCCGCCCAGCTTCGCCGGGCACCCCTCCCAACGGGAGGGGAAAGGAACCGGGGAAGGCCAGCCAGACCGGGCCGCGGGCCTCGGTATCCCACCCCGGCTCGCAAAGCCTCGCCCCCTTCCCAATGGGAGGGGAAGGGCTCGGTGCGACCCGCAGCGGCGGGGTGGTGGCATCATGGCTACGCCGCCGACCGTCATCCGTCCGGGGCCGGAGGGACACTGCATGACCGAGACCACCCACATCCTCGTCGTCGAGGACGACCGAGCGGTCCGCCAGGCGCTGGAGCGCGCCCTCACCTTCGAGGGCTACGACGTCGCCACCGCCAACGACGGGTCCGAGGGGCTCGCCATGGTCCTCAACCACCCGCCGGACGCCATCGTCCTCGATGTGATGATGCCCCTCATCGACGGACTCGAACTGTGTCGGCGGATCCGAGCCCGGGGCGACACCACCCCCATCCTGGTGCTCACCGCCCGCGACACCGTCACCGACCGGGTAGAGGGGCTTGACGCCGGGGCCGACGACTACCTGGTCAAGCCCTTCGCCCTCGACGAGCTGCTGGCTCGGCTGCGCGCCCTGCTGCGGCGCGCCACCGGGTCGATCACCGAGACCTACCGGGTCGACGACCTCGAGGTGAACGTCGGCACCCGGCAGGTGACCAGGGGCGGCGAGCCGATCGAGCTGACCAAGACCGAGTTCGACCTGCTCGAACTGCTCGTCGAGCACGCCGGCAAGGTTCTCAACCGGTCGGTGATCTACGAGCGGATCTGGGGCTACGACTTCGAGACCACCTCCAACTCGCTCGACGTGTACGTCGGCTACCTGCGCCGCAAGACTGAGCCAGACGGCGCCCCCCGTCTCATCCACACGGTGCGCGGGGTCGGCTACGTGATCCGTGCCCCTTCGTCGTGACGCTACGGGCCCGGCTGGCGTTGGTGACGGCGGCGGTGGCGGCCCTGGTGGTGGTCACCGGGGTGGTGGTGGCCCGGACCGTGGCCAGGGCGGAGCTGCTCGACCAGATCGACGAGAGCCTGGTGCAGCGCGCCGCCGACCTGAGCCGGGCCGAGCTCGGCTCGCTCGGTCTGGGCGGGTCACGACCCGTGGCCGAGCCCGGCCCCGACGACCCCTTCGGCCGCGGGCTGCGCGGCTTCGACGCCCTCTACCTCCAGGCCATCACCGCAGACGGCGTGACCGTCGCTCCATCCGACCAGACGCTGGAGCTGCCGGTAACCGACGATGACCTGGCCATCGCCACCGGTGAGGGGCGGGGGGCGGTCCGCACCGTGCAGACCGAGGCCGGTCCGATGCGGCTGCTCACCGCCCACGTCAGCAATGGCGCCATCCAGGTGGCCCGATCCATGGACGAGTTCGACCGGACAATGCGGGGCATCACGGTTCGCCTGCTCGTGGTCGGGCTCGGCGGTGTGATCACCGCCGGGCTGCTCGGCCTCTGGGTGACCCGCCGCGCCCTGCGCCCCGTTGACGAGCTCACCCGCACCGTCGAGCACGTCACCGCCACCAAGGACCTCGACACCGCCATCGCCGTTGATCGCACCGACGAGGTGGGACGTCTCGCCGCCGGCTTCAACCAGATGATGCACAGCCTGCGCCGCTCCCGGACCGAGCAGGAGCAGCTGGTGCGCGACGCCGGCCACGAGCTGCGCACCCCGCTGACGGCGCTGCGCACCAACGTCGAGATGCTGGCCAGGACGGACGGCCACATGACCGAGGACCGGCAACGTCTCATCGACGCCGCAACCCGGGAGATCGAGGAGCTGTCCACCCTGGTCAGCGAGCTGGTGACCTTGGCCTCCGACCCGGACGTCGGCGCCGAGCCGATGGCCCCGGTGGACCTCGAGGACATCTCCAGCGAGGTTGTCGCCCGCTTCGGACGGCGCACCGAGCACCGCATCGTCCTCGACTCCAGGCCGAGCATGGTGAACGGCCGGGCGGCGGCGCTGGAACGGGCGATCTCGAACCTGGTCGACAACGCGGTCAAGTGGAGCCCGCCGGAGGCGACGGTGCGGGTGTCGGTGGGTGACGGTGTGGTCGCCGTCTCCGACGCCGGCCCGGGGATACGGGACGAGGACAAGGCCAGGGTGTTCGATCGGTTCTACCGGTCCGTCGAAGCCAGGACCACGCCGGGCTCGGGGCTGGGCCTGGCCATCGTGGCCAAGGTGGTGGAACAACACGGCGGTACGGTGTTCGTCGGGGACGCCGCCGAGGGGGGCGCCACCGTCGGGTTCCGGCTACCAGCCGAGACCTGACTTCTCACCCCGCTTTCACGCTGCCTTCAGGGACCGCTCACCCGGGTCACCGACGATGTCGAGAGACGATGCGAAGAGCCGCGAAAGGAGAACGCCGATGCGCCGATTCCTCGTACCGCTGATCGCTGCCGGCGTCCTGGTGGGTGCCGGCGCCGTCTACGCCGCATCCCGGCAGGACACCACGGAACCACGGGCCGGCGACGCCACCACCGACACGGTCGCCACCGAACGGGCCGCTCCGGACGACACCAGGGACCGCACCAGCCAGCGGGGCGGATCGGGTCTGGTCACCGACACCCTCGACGGGCTGGTCGCAGACGGCACCATCACCCAGATCCAGGCGGACGAGATCGCCGCCGCCCTCCAAGCCAAGCGCGAGGAGGTGCGTGCCGGCATCCAAACCCGAGAGGACCACGAGAGCGAGCGATCGGACGCCGCCTCCGGGCTCGGTGACCTGCTGGAGGACGGGGTGATCGACGCCGCCGAGCTGGAGACCCTGCCCGAGAGCCACCCGCTGCGTGACCCGGACGGTCCGGCCGCCGACTTCCTCGGCGACGGCCGGATCACCCAGGACGAGATCGACCAGATGGGTGAGACCGCGACCACGACCCCCGGGCACGGCGACGACAAGCCGACGGAGGGGGCGACCGGCACCACCACAGACGCCCTCGCCCCCAGCCCCGTCCCGTAGATCCGTCCCCTCCCCCCGCCCCGGTGCCCGCCCGCCCCCCGACCCCACGGGTGGGCACCGCCGCGCCACGGCAGTTGATCATTGGCCACAGCCGTTGCGTTTCCTAGGCTTCCGTACTGCAAGGGAGCACCAAAGGAGACCCTCATGCACATCGGTAGGATCGTCGCCCTCTTGGGCGTCATCGTCGGCGTCATCGGCCTGTTCCTCAAGGCCCTGACCAGCCCGGGCGAGTCCATGCTCGAGGCACTGTCGCAGAGCGTGGAGACCATGCCCGCCGGACTCCCCACCATCTGGGGCGGGTTGGACACATGGGCCCAGATCGCGGTGGCCATCGCCATCCTGATCGTGCTCGCCCTCGTGTTCCAGCCACCCCGCAGCGCCCCGTTCAGCAGGGCAGGTGCCGGTATCGTCACCGTCATCGGGGTGGCCTTGACCGCATATGCGGTCACCCAGTGGCTCGAGGCCGGCGACAATGCCGACGCCCTCCGGGCCGGCTTCCAGCAGGTCGCCGATGCCGGGGTCGAAGGAGTCCAGGCGTTCGACGTCACCACTGGGCCCGGCTTCATCGTGCTCATCGTGGGCACGCTGCTGGTGACGATCGGTGGGCTGCTCGGGATGCGCCGCGGCGACGACGACACCACCACCACCACGACCACCACCACGACCATCTGAGCGTTCACCGGGTCCGGCGATCGACCCTGAGACGCGGCGCCGGGGGAGGAGCGTCGACGACGGGCACCGCACCGCCCGTCTCCTCGATGACGAAGTTTTCGAGCGGCGTTTCCTCCCCCGGCGGCCGCCCCGCCCCCTGCTTGCCGATCCGCCACCCGGCCCGGGTAGCGTGCGGACGGCGCCGGACGAGGAGGATGCATGCAGCTCGGGATGATCGGGCTTGGCCGCATGGGGGCCAACATGACCGAGCGGCTGGTAAGGGGCGGCCACGACGTGGTCGGCTACGACCTCTCCGTCGAAGCGGTCGACCGCGTGGTCGGGATCGGCGCCGGCGGGGCGGAGTCGCTCGAGGACCTCGTCGCCAGGCTCGACACCCCACGGGCGGTGTGGATCATGGTCCCCCATGGCGATCCGGTCGACCAGACCATCACCGGGCTCGAGCCCCACCTCTCCGCCGGCGACACCGTCATAGACGGGGGCAACACCTTCTACAAGGACACCATGCGGCGGGCCGCCGAGCGCACCGCCGCCGGGCACCACCTGGTCGACGTGGGCACCTCGGGCGGGATCTGGGGCCTGGCCGAGGGCTACTCGATGATGATCGGGGGCGACCCCGGGCCGGTGGAGCGGCTCCGACCCATCTTCGAGACGCTGGCGCCGTCGCCCACCACCGGTTGGGGCCGGGTCGGTCCCAGCGGATCCGGCCACTTCGTCAAGATGATCCACAACGGGATCGAGTACGGGATGATGCAGTCGTTCGCCGAGGGGTTCGGCGTGATGAGGGCCAAGCAGGAGTTCGACCTCGACCTCGCCGCCATCGGCGAGATCTGGCGGGAAGGAAGCGTCGTCCGCTCCTGGCTGCTCGACCTGACGGTGCGGGCGCTGGCGGAGAACCCCGACCTCGACGGCATCGCCCCGTACGTCCCCGACTCCGGCGAGGGCCGGTGGGCCGTGGTCGAGGCCATCGACCTCAACGTCGCCGCCCCGGTGATCAGCCTGTCCCTCTTGCAGCGGATCGGGTCGCGCGACGAGGTCGGTTTCGTTGACAGGCTGCTGTCGGCGATGCGGGGCCAATTCGGCGGGCACGCCGTCAAGACGGAGGGCTGATGGAGCAGCCCGACCGGCACCTCTTCGTCATCTTCGGAGCGACCGGCGACCTGACCAGACGCAAGCTGCTCCCGGCGCTGTACCGGGTGATGAACGAGAACGACATCGCCGACAGCTGTGTGATCCTCGGGGTCTCCCCCACCGAGCTCGATGACGCCGGGTTCCGGCAGCTCTCCCACCGGGCTCTGGCCGAGGCGGGCATCACCGACACCTCAACGGATGCATGGGCGGTGGAGCGGCTCTTCCACCAGACGGTGCCCAAGGACGCCCCGCTCGATCAACTCCGGGATCGGATCGAGCGCTTGGAGAAGGAACACGAGCTCCCCGGCAACCGGGCCTTCTACCTGGCCCTCCCCCCTGCGGCGTTCCCGGGGGTGGTCACCGCCCTCGACGAGGCCGGGCTCAACAAGGCGCCGGGGTGGGCCCGGCTGGTGATCGAGAAGCCGTTCGGGACCGACCTCGAGTCGGCCCGCACCCTCAACCGTCTGGTCCACCAGCACTTCGACGAGTCGCAGGTCTACCGGATCGATCACTACCTGGGCAAGGAGAGTGTCCAGAACCTCCTCACCTTCCGCTTCACCAACCCCATCTTCGAGACCACATGGAGCCGGGACCGGCTCGATTGCGTCGAGATCACCGTGGCCGAGGAACTCGGGGTCGGGTCGCGGGGCGGCTACTACGACGCCGCCGGGGTGCTGCGGGACATGGTCCAGAATCACCTCACCCAGCTGCTGACCCTGGTGGCGATGGAGGCGCCCAGCTCCTTCACCGCCGATGCGATCCGCCAGGAGAAGGTGCAGGTGCTCGAGGCGATGCGGTCGATCGACCCCGGCCTTGTGGTGCTCGGGCAGTACACCGCTGGCACCGTCGGCGGGAAGGCGGTGCCCGGTTACCGCGAGGAGGGGACCGTCGCTCCGGATTCCGCGACCCCGACCTTCGTCGCCATGCGGGTGTACGTCCACAGTTGGCGTTGGGAGGGGGTCCCCTTCTACCTGCGGACCGGCAAGCGGCTCCCGGAGGGAACCACCCAGATCGCCATCACCTACAAGCCGCCCCCGGTGTGCATCTTCCACGGGATCACCGACGATTGCCCGATCAGCCCCAACGTGCTGATCCTCACCCTGCAGCCCAACGAGGGCTTCGAGGTCAGATTCGAGCTCAAGGCACCGGGCGAGGCCAACGTCGTCACCCAACCGATGTCGTTCAACTACGCCGACCGGTTCCACGAGCTCCCCTCCGCCTACCAGACCCTCCTCCTCGACGTGGTCACCGGCGACCAGACCCTGTTCGTCAGGGCCGACGAGGTCGAGGCGAGCTGGCGGCTGTGGACCCCGCTGCTGGAGCGAGACGACCTCCCGATACACCCCTACGCCGCCGGCACCTGGGGCCCCGACGAGACCAACGACCTGCTGGTCAAGGGGGACGACAGCTGGACGATGCGGATGCGGTGGTGACGCCGCGGTCCGCCGCCCCCCTGAACGTCACCGGATGCACCAGGCATGCCCTCCCCAGACACGCAGGAACGTCAGGTTCGCATCAGCGGATCGCATGTCACGGCGACACCCAGCAACCTCAGGTTCGCCGTGCCGGCCCTCTATCGCCGAACTTCAGCGGATTAGGCATCGCCAGGGGTACGCAGAACATTAGGTTCGCCGCCAACGGCCGCCGCTCGTTGAACATCAGCGGATCGCGTGTGGTGGCGACACCCAGCAACCTCAGGTTCAACATCAGCGGATTACGTGTGGTGGCGACACCCAGGAACTCAGGTTCGGCGTGCCGGCCCTTCCTCGCCGAACTTCAGCGGATTGGTACTCGCCAGGGGTACGCAGAACCTTAGGTTCGCCGCCAACGGCCGCCGCCCCATCCAACCGCTTAATCCCATCGGATGGATCATCCATGGCGAACCGGGAGCTAGTCCCCCTGCGTAACTAGGTTGACATGCATGCAACGGCGTCCCGTCGGGTGGTCATGGTGACCCCCGACACCGAGCTCGTCGCCCGGTTCGTGACCGGCGACCCCGAGGCGGTCCGCGACCTCTACCGTCGCTATGCCCGACCCATGTACGCGGTGGCGCTGCGCTCGCTCGGCGACCGGGGTCTGGCCGAGGAGGCGGTGCAGCAGTCGTTCCTGCAGGCGTGGCGGGCCGCCGACCGGTTCGATCCGCACCGGGAGGTGGCCCCGTGGCTGTTCACCATCACCAGGAGGGTGGCGGTCGACCTGTTCCGCCGGGAGCGCCGTCACAGCAACCAGGGCCCCCTCGATGACCGGCTGGCAGAGCTCCCACCGGGGTTCGAGGCGGCATGGACCACCTGGGAGGTGCGCCGCGCCCTGAACGGGATGCCACCGGACGAGCGGGCCGTCGTCGAGGCCACCCACTTCCTCGGGTTGACCCATGAAGAGACCGCAGCGAGGCTCGGTATCCCCGTGGGGACGGTCAAGTCCCGCTCCCATCGGGCCCACCGGCGCCTGGCCGAGCTGCTTCTCCACCTCCAGGAGGCGAGCGCATGACCTGCGCCGAGTACCGGACCGCCAAGCTCAGCGGGGACACCGGCCCCGAGTTGGACACACACCTGGCCGGATGCGTCGCCTGCTCCGCCATTGCCGCCGAGGTCGACGAGGCGAGCGACCTGCTCGCCGCCCCCACCACGTGGGCCGATCCTTCCGCGGACCTGGAGGACCGGATCGTTGCCGCCGTGGTCGAGGCGGCGACCGTAGCGGGCGTGACTCCAGGCGGTGACGAGGTGGCCGCCACGGACCCCACCGCCGAGCCCCCTCCCATCCTGCGGGTGGCGGAGGCGCCGTCGAGCCCGGGGCGGGGGTGGCTGGCTTGGGTCGCCGCCGCTGCGGTCGCTGCCCTGATCGCCATCCCCGTTCTGCGCGCCAACGAGCCGGACTGGGAGCTGACCCTGTACGGCGAAGGCCCGTCACCAGAGGCAACGGCGACCGTGGTCGGATGGGCCACCGATGCCGGGACCCGGATGCGGATCAACGCCGTCGACCTGCCCGTCGCCCCCTCCGGCTACGTCTACGAGATGTGGCTGAGCAACGGGGACATCCACCTCTCCGCGGGATCGTTCCGCGCCGCGGACGGTGTCGACCTGTGGATCGGGGTGAGCAGGGCCGACTTCCCCCGGGTTTGGGTGACCCTCGAGCCGGTCGACGCCGACGCCTCGGTCAACGGCGAAACGGTGCTCGATCTCGAGACCTAGGTGGCTCCGGCGGCGAACCTGAGGTTCCTGGGTGTCGCCACCACACGCAATCCGCTGATATTGAAGGAGCGGCGGCCGTTGGCGGCGAACCTAAGGTTCTGCCTACCCCTGGCGAGTACCAATCCGCTGAAGTTCGGCGATAGAGGGCCGGCCCGGCCGTCAGCCCTCGATGACGCTGCCCGGTGCGTCGGGCAGCCCTGAGGCCCGACGCACCGTTCGGACGGTGGCGGCGGTGCCGAGTGCCACATCCGCGGTCCCGTCGACCGCCACCACCTGGGCCCCTCTGGCCCCCATGTGCTCACCGGTGAGCTCGACCAGCAGGGCGGACCGCTCCAGGAAGGCCCGGCGCTGCTCGGGTCGTTTGTCCCTGATCCGCTCGGTCCATCCGATCGACTCCAGCCGAACGAAGCAAAGGTCGATCGGGGTCGAGACCACCACCAGGACGTCGGGCACCGGGATCAGGTCGAGGTAACGGACCAACTCCCGCCGGTCGCGCTCGGGATCGAAGTCGGCGGCGAACAGGCTGGTGACCCGGTTGCAAAGACCCTCGTCGAGCAGCAGCCAGGCGTCGGGCGCCATCGTCTCCTCGGCCAGCCGGAAGGCGACGAGGTGGTTGAACATCATCCCCATCACCAGGTCCGGGCGGGCGTCGCCGTTGTGTGCCTCGTTGGCTTCGATGACGGCGGTGGCGAGCTGCGGATGGGCGACGATGGCCCGGCACAGGACGGCCATCCTGTCGCTCGATCGGGCAAAAGCCTTCTTCCAGACCGCCGGCGACCAGCGGCCCACGCTGTTGGCGACGACCCGGCTCAGCGGGTCGCGCCCGGTCCTGGCCATGGCGTCGCGGGCGACGCCATCGAGCCGCGCCACGGGTACCCCGCCAGCGGCCGACCCGATCTCCACCACACCCACCAGCGTCGACTTGCCACTCCCCGGAACCCCGAGGAACTCGACCAGCCGCATCCTTGCTCCCCCACGGACGGATCTCCAACGGTCCGTCGACCCTAGCTCGCCGGACGGATCCCTGCCGCTGCGGGAATGGCTCCACCGGCCCCTTACACTCGCCCCATGGTGTTCCCGGACGACGGCGTCTCCCGATGAGAGAGCGCCGCCACATCGAGCAGGGCCGGCTCCATCCCGATCGGATTCGGCGGGCGGTTGGGTGGCGCTGGCGCATGGCCACGTCGTCGCGCCGCGCCCTCCCCGACTTCGTGATCCTCGGTGCCCAGCGGAGCGGCACCACCTCGTTGTTCGACCACCTGTCCAGCCATCCTCAGATCCTCCCGCCCTATCGCAAGGAGATCCATTTCCACGATCTCCACCACAACAGGGGAGTGAGCTGGTACCGGGCCAACTTCCCGCTGGCCCGGTCCATCGGCCCCGGCCAGATCACCGGTGAAGCGACCCCGAACTACCTGGTCCACCCCGATGTGCCCGGGCGGCTGGCCCGGGTGACCCCCGAGGCCAAGCTCATGGTGCTGCTGCGCAACCCGGTGGACCGCGCCCACTCCGCCTGGCGTCTCCGTTCCAAGGAGGGTCGGGAGACGGCGACCTTCGAGCAGGCGGTGGAGAAGGAGCAGGCGAACCCCTTTCCTGCGATCGGGGATTACCAGGAGGACCGGAAAGGGGTCGGTGATACGTTGCGGTTCCTCTACCTCGCCAAGAGCCGGTACGCCGAGCAGGTCGAGCGCTGGCTCGACCACTTCCCGCTCGACCGGTTCCTGTTCATGAGGAGCGAGGACCTGTTCTCCGACCCCGAGCCGGTGCTTGGCGACGTATCCCGTTTCCTGGGGATCGGGGCATGGGACGGGACCGGGTTCCCGGCGATCAACCAGACCGCCCCGGCGCCGATCGAACCCGAGTTCCGGGCCCGGCTGGTCGAATACTTCGCGCCGCACAATCGCACCCTCGAGAAGCTGGTGGGGCGCCGATTCGACTGGGACTGACCGTCCCCTGCCCGACCGGGGGCGACGCATCGGGGGGCGGTAGCCTGCCGGCATGCACGATGATCTCGCCGCCGCCGTCGACAGCCTGTTTCCCACTGTCCGCTCCGAGCTGGAGGCGATGGTCCGCATCCCGTCGGTGAGCGCGTCGGCGTTCGACCCGGCCCAGGTCCGGCGGTCGGCCGAGCACGTGGCCGAGACGATGGGGCGATACGGCATCTCCGACATCCAGCTGCTCGAGGTCGAGGGGGCCCACCCTGCCGTCTTCGGCCAGGTCCCCGGACCGAAGGGCGCTCCCACCGTGCTCCTCTACGCCCACCACGATGTCCAGCCCCCCGGCCCTGACGACATCTGGACGACGGCGCCGTTCGAGCCGGTGGAACGCGACGGCCGTCTCTACGGCCGGGGATCCTCGGACGACAAGGCCGGGCTTGCGGTCCACCTGGGCGCCATCGCCGCCCACGGCGGCAGGCCCCCTGTCGGGGTCAAGCTGTTCATCGAGGGTGAGGAGGAGATCGGATCGGTCCATCTCCCCGAGTTCCTCGCCCGCTACCACGATCTCCTGTCCGCCGACGTGTACGTCATCGCCGACAGCGGGAACTGGCGCGTCGGGGCACCGACCCTGACCACGTCGCTGCGCGGCCTGGTCGACTGCATCGTCGAGGTTCGCACCCTCGACAAGGGTGTCCACAGCGGGCAGTTCGGCGGCGCGGTGCCGGATGCCCTGACCGCCCTGTGCCGGCTGCTCGCCACGCTCCACGATGACGCCGGTGACGTCGCCATCGAGGGCCTGGGCGGCTACCCCACCGACCCGCTCGACCTCACCGAGGACGAGCTGCGCCTCCAGGCGGGGGTGCTGCCCGGCACCGAGCTGATCGGAACCGGCACCCTGACCGAACGCACCTGGACCCGGCCGGCGTGCTCGGTGCTCGCCATCGACAGCCCGCCGGTGTCCGAGGCGATCAACCAGCTCCTCCCCTCGGCCCGGGCCAAGGTGAGCGTGCGCATCCCCCCTGGGACCGATGCCGCCGCCGCCATGGATGCCCTGGTGGCACATCTCGAGGCCAACGCCCCGTGGGGAGCAGAGGTCATCGTCACCCGTGGCACCACCGGGAGCGCCATAGCCCTCGCCACCGATGGCGCCGCCTTCGATGCCTGGCGGGCCGGGTTCGAGGCGGCCTGGGGGACCCCGACCGTCGAGATGGGGGTCGGTGGCTCGATCCCCTTCGTGGCCAAGCTCCAAGAGGCGTACCCGAACGCCGCCATGCTGCTCACCGGGGTGGCCGATCCCACCAGCCGGGCCCACGGGCCCGACGAAAGCCTCGATCTGGCCGACTTCCGCAACGGGATGCTGGCCGAGGCCATCGCCCTCAGGGTCCTCGCCGGGTAGGGCCGGCGAGCCCCGGCATCACGCCTTCCCGCCGGCGGAAATCTCGTGCAGGTAGAGCCCGCCATAGCGGTTGACAGCCACCACCCGCCGGTACTCCTCGAGCCGATCGGGCTCGGTGGCCAACTCGATGAACCCCACCGGCTTGAACCCGGTGGCGAGCCCGGTCTCTCTTCCAAACGGCCGTGGAGTCTCGCCTAGGAGGGCCGCCTACGCCGGAGAGTCGTCAGTACGTCAAGACCCTGTCGGTGGCGAAGGTGAGCTCCACCAGCTTGGAGGGCATGGCGAAGGTGGCTCCTTTGCTGGCGGCATCGGCCTCGCTGACGCCCCGGCTCTTCGAAGACATGCCAGATACCCAGATCGGCACCCCGGCTTCCACCAGTGCCGGCAGGGTGTCGGCCAGGGCACCGGTGCCGATCCCCTGGACGGAAGCGACGATGTCGTCCTTCATCAGCAGTGCCGCGTCGCCGGCGAAGAACATGGAGACATCGTGACCTGCGTCGACCGCGGCCTTGGCCACGAGACACGCAAGCGCAGCTCGCGTCGGTGACTCGGGACCATGAGTGACGTGAACCAACAGCGAACCCAAATCGTCTCCTTGTCAGGTGACGGACGAGCTTACGGGTTTGCATACATCGGCTGCGATGCGATGGCCCCCCAGCGGTCCTCGAACAGCTCGGCAAGGTACCCCTCGACGGTGGCCGCCTTTGCTGTGGACGGTGGTGGAACCTCCTCTGTCGGTTGAACCGCAAGCTACCAACCGGGTGTGACAAGATCCGGGGAGGGGTCACCGGGTCGGGGCCAGCACCACATCCACCGTCCGCCCGTCGGCCTCGGTCACCACGATCTCGGCCACCGTGACCGCGGCGACGTTGGCGGCTCGGGCGAGGTCGCCGAGACCGGGGGCGACCCGGTC
Organism: Acidimicrobiia bacterium; assembly: GCA_051002015.1. Classification (GTDB taxonomy): domain Bacteria; phylum Actinomycetota; class Acidimicrobiia; order Spongiisociales; family UBA5794; genus JACDBE01. The sequence continues at coordinate 24,112 of JBPCMS010000037.1, read as the reverse complement.
CAATTGGGTGGCGGTATCGCTCACCATCAACCGCTCGACCGGGGCCCGCATCGACACCGCGGCCTCGGTCTTGACCCGGCGCACCTCGGCGAGCAGCGACGCCACCGCCTCGAGGGCTCCGACATCCCCGTCGTCGGGGAGCGATGCCGTCCCCGGCCATGGGGCGCGGTGGATCGAACCCTCCTGCCACCACGACCACACCTCCTCGGTGACGAACGGCAGGAACGGGGCAAACAGCCGGAGGAATGTCGAGAGGGCCGAACGCAGGGCGCTGCGGGCCGACTGCGCCGCCCGCCCCGACTCGTAGGCACGGCCCTTCACCAGCTCGAGGTAGTTGTCGGTCCACCACCAGAAGTCGGTCTCGGCCCGGTCCAGCGCCCTGGCGTAGTCGAACCCTTCGAGCGCCTCGGTGCATGCCTCGACCGTGCCCGCCATCCTGGTCAGCATCGCCCGGTCCATGGCCTCGGCGACCGGCGCCTCCACCTCCTCGGGATCGCCCAGCCCGAGCACGAACCGGGAGGCGTTGAGCAGCTTGATCGCCAGCCGCCTCCCCACCTTCATCTGGCCCTCGTCGAAGATGGTGTCGCTCCCCGACCGGCCCCGGGCCGCCCAGTACCGCACCCCGTCGGAGCCGTGCCGGTGGAGCAGCGCCATCGGGGTGACGGCGTTGCCCTTCGACTTCGACATCTTCTTGCGGTCGGGATCCATGATCCACCCCGAGATCGCCGCCATCCGCCAAGGGAGGGCGTCGTGCTCGAGATGGGCCCTGACCACGGAGGCGAACAGCCAGGTGCGGATGATCTCGTGGGCCTGGGGTCGGAGGTCCATCGGGAAGGTCGCGGCGAACAGCTCGGGGTCCTCCCCCCACCCGGTGGCGATCTGGGGCGACAGCGACGATGTCGCCCAGGTGTCCATCACGTCCGGGTCGCCGACGAAACCGCCCGGTCTCCCCCGCTGCGCCTCGTCGTAGCCGGAGGGAGCCTGCGACGATGGATCGACGGGCAGGTCCGCCTCGTCGGGGACGATGGGCCGGGAATGGTCCGGCAGCCCGTCGTCGCCAACCGGGTACCACACCGGGAAGGGGACGCCGAAGAACCGTTGCCGGGAGATCAGCCAGTCGCCGGCGAGCCCGTCCACCCAGTGCTGGTAGCGGACCCTCATGTAGTCCGGAACCCACCGCAGCTCCTGGCCCCGCTCCCTCAGCCTCGCCCGCAGATCGGGATCTCGTCCGCCGTTGCGCAGGTACCACTGCCGGCTGGTGACGATCTCGAGGGGGCGATCCCCCTTCTCGTAGAACTTGACCGGGTGGGTGATCGGTGTCGGGTCGGGGGCCATCTCCCCCGAGGCGGTCAGCAGCTCGACGATGGTGCGCCGTCCCTGGGCCACGGTCTTGCCCGCCAGCTCCCGGTAGGAGGCGACGGCGACGTCGCCGGTGAGCCATGACGGCGTCTCGTCGAGGAAACGGCCGTCACGCCCCAGCACCCCCCTGGTGGGGAGACGGAGCTCGCGCCACCAGACCACGTCCGTGGTGTCGCCGAAGGTGCACACCATGGCGATCCCGGTCCCCTTGTCGGGATCGGCGAGCTGGTGGGCCAGCACCGGGACCTCGATCCCGAACAGGGGGGTCCGCACCGTGGCTCCCACCAGATCGCCGGCCCGCCCGTGGTGGGGATGGATCACCAGGGCAACGCAGGCCACCACCAGCTCGGGTCTGGTGCTCTCCACCTCCACCGTGCCTCCGGGCCCCACAAAGCGCAGCCGGTGGAGGGCGCCTGGGCGCTCCCGGTCCTCCAGCTCGGCCTGGGCGACGGCGGTCCCGAAGTCGATGTCCCAGAGCACGGGGGCGTCCTGCTGGTAGGCCTCGCCCCGGGCCAGGTTATGGAGGAACGCTCGCTGCGCCGTCCGCTGCGACCGGTCGTCGATGGTGGCGTAGTCGTGCCTCCAGTCGACCGACAGCCCCAGAAACCGCCACAGCTCCTCGTAGACGGCCTCGTCCTCGGCGGTGAGGCGATGGCACAGCTCGACGAAGTTGCGCCTGCTCACCGCCAGGGGCGGTTCGAACGGCTGGTCGGGGGCGGCGAGCCCCGGCTGGTAGGGCAGCGAGGGGTCGCAGCGAACCCCGTATCGGTTCTGCACCCTGCGCTCGGTGGGCAGCCCGTTGTCGTCCCACCCCATCGGGTAGAACACCTCGTCACCCCGCATCCGCCGGTAGCGGGCGATCACGTCGGTATGGGTGTACGAGAATACGTGGCCGACGTGGAGCGAGCCGCTGACCGTCGGCGGGGGCGTGTCGATGGAGAACACGGCGGAGCGGGGCCGGGACCGGTCGAACCGGTACACCCCGTCGGTCTCCCACCGGGTCGACCATGCGGCTTCGAGACCGTCGAGCGTGGGTCGTTCCGGGATCGTGGTCGCCATGAGACGGTCAGGCTACCGACTGCTGCATCCCTCGAACCAGGGCAAGTTGCGAGGCGACAGACGATACTCGGGGGATGCAGATCGGATCACTCGGACCCGTCGACCTGATCGACGACGACGGCGCCTCTGTCGAGCTCCTCTCCCGCAGGCAGCGCCGGGTGCTCGTGGTGCTGGCGATGCGCCGAGACCGGGTGGTGCCGGTCGACGTGATCAGCACGGCCAAATGGCTGACCCGCCTCGTCCACGACCGGGAGAGCCCGGTGGGGCTGCACTGGCCGCGGCCGGACGGCGGCCTGACCGGGTCGCCCGGCATGGTGGCCGGATGCCGGCCGACCACCGCCCCGTCACAGCCGTGACCGCACCGGCCCCGATCGACGGACCGTCGCCGGTGCACCGCCCCGGTGCGACCTCGATCCGTCCCCTGCTGGTTGCCGCCGTCGTCGGCGGCGCCGTCTCGCTGACGGTCGGCGCCTACGGTCGGCTCCACGCACCGACGGGTCAGGCCATCGTCGACTTCGGCTTCCCCACGGTGATCTCGATGAAGGCATGGCTGGCCACCGGTGCCTTCGTGTTCGCCCTGTCCCAGCTGACCTCGGCGTTGTGGATGTGGGGGCGGCTCCCCTGGGTGGGACCGGCACCGGCCGGGCTGGCCACCTTCCACCGCTGGTCGGGCACCAGCGCCTTCCTGCTCACCCTGCCCGTCGCCTACCACTGCCTGTGGTCGCTCGGCTTCCAGGACAGCGACGCCAGGGTGATCACCCATTCGATCCTCGGGTGCGCCTTCTACGGGGCCTTCGCCACCAAGCTGCTCGTCCTCCGCTCGGACCGGCTGCCCGGTTGGGCGCTCCCGGTGGTCGGGGGATCGCTGGTCGCCCTGCTCACCGGGATCTGGCTCACCTCCTCCCTCTGGTACTTCTCCACCACCGGGTTCCCCGGTCTCTAGCCAGGAGCCTTCGTGCGTCGCGTCACCCCCACCCTCGTCATCTGCCTGGCCGCCGCCACCGCCACCGCCGTCGCCTTGGCCCGCCCCGCCGATCCGGCCGCGGTGTCTTCGACCGGAGCCGCCGACGCCCGGCTGGTCATCGACGACTTCGCCTTCGGCGCGGTGACGGCGGCGGCGGGTGCGTCGGTGGCTGCGGTCAACCAGGACGGGGCCAGCCACACCGTCACCTCGGCCGACGGTCTTTTCGACACCGGGCCGATCGCCTCCGGAGCCGAGAGCAGCTTCACCGCGCCGGCCGAGCCTGGCACCTATCCGTTCTTCTGCGCCATCCATCCGTCGATGTCGGGCCAGGTGGTCGTGGAGGGATAGCGCCGTCGATGGCGGCGGTCCTTCGCGGGCCCGGCAAGAGCCGGGAAAGCCGTTCCGCCCAAACGCAAGACGGGCGAGCGGCGCCGGACGTGCCACTTCGGAGCATCTGAGTGTCTCTCTTGTAGATTTCTTCACGCCTCAGGAATGACCAGGAGGATTACAGCGTTACAGTGGCCAAGCTTTCCTCCGAAAGGACCAGCGTGGCCGACACCCTCACCCAGACCCTCCCTGTGCTGCCGCTCCGCAGCGGCGTGGTGTTCCCCAACATGGTCGTCTCGGTCTCCATCGAGTCGGCCGAAGCCAAGAACGCACTCGCCGCCGCCGAATCGACCGGGGGGCGGCTGGTGATGATCCCCCGCACCGACGGGCGCTACTCCCCGGTTGGCACCATCGTCACCGTCCAGGAGGTCACCCGCGATCAGGGAGTCACCGCCCTCATCGCCGGCGTGGGCCGGGCCAGGATCGGGGCGGGGTCGAGCGGCGACAATGGGGTCCTCTGGGTGGAGGCCGAGGAGGTCGAACCGCTCACCGACACCACCGATCCCGTCATCATCGAGAAGATGGCCGAGTTCCGCGCCGTCGTCGCCGAGATCATGCAGCTACGGGGCATCGGGCCCGTCGCCGAGCGCATCCTCGACGTAGACGACCCGGGGCAGCTCGCCGACCTCGTCGTCTACGCCCCCGAGCTCAGCCTTGAACAGAAGATCGAGGTCCTGGAGACCATCGACGTGGCCGAGCGGCTCGACAAGGTCCTCGGATGGATGGACCAGACCTTGGCCGAGATGCAGCTACGCACCAAGATCCGCCAGGACGCCGCCGGCCGCATCGACAAGAGCCAGCGCGAGTACCTGCTCCGCCAGCAGCTCGAGTCGATCCGCAACGAGCTGGGCGAGGGCAGCGACGACGTCGCCGGCGAGTACCGCACCAAGCTGGCCGAGGCCGAGCTCCCCGACAAGGTGCACGAGGCGGTGAGGCGAGAGATCGACCGGCTCGAGCGCATGTCCGAGCAGAGTCCAGAGCACAGCTGGGTGCGCACCTGGCTCGACACCATCTTCGAGATCCCGTGGAGCAGCCACACCGACGACAACCTCGACCTGGTCAACGCCAGGACGGTGCTCGACGCCGACCACACGGGGCTCGACGACGTCAAGGACCGCATCGTCGAGCACCTCGCGGTGCGCAAGCTGCGCGCCGAGCGGGGGCTGACCGCCTCCGAGGAGGGCAGGCGGGGTGGGGTCATCCTGCTCCTGGTTGGCCCTCCCGGCGTCGGCAAGACCTCACTGGGCGAGTCGGTGGCCCGCGCCCTTGGCCGTACCTTCGTGAGGGTCGCCCTCGGCGGGATCCGGGACGAGGCGGAGATCCGCGGCCACAGACGCACCTACGTCGGGGCCAGGCCGGGCCGGGTGGCCCGTGCCCTGATCGACGCCGGTTCGATGAACCCGGTGTTCCTGCTCGACGAGATGGACAAGGTCGGGGCCGACTGGCGGGGAGATCCGTCGTCCGCCCTGCTCGAGGTCCTCGATCCCGCCCAGAACCACACCTTCCGCGACCACTACCTGGAGGTCGACCTCGACCTGTCCGACGTGATCTTCGTGGCGACGGCCAACATGCTCGACACCATCCCGGCGCCGCTGCTCGACCGCACCGAGATGATCAGGCTCGACGGCTACACCGACCGTGAGAAGCTGGCCATCGCCCGCCAGCACCTGCTCGATCGTCAGATCGAGCGGGCCGGGCTCAGCCAGGACGAGCTGGTCATCAGCGATGCGGCGCTGGCCGCCGTCATCGACGGCTACACCAGGGAGGCCGGGGTGCGCAGCCTGGAGCGCCAGCTGGGCAAGCTGGTGCGCAAGGTGGTCACCCGAATCGCCGCCGACGGGGCGGCGGCACCGGTCGAGATCGGGCCGGACGACCTGTACGACCTGCTCGGGCATCCGCCGGTCCACCACGATGACGCCGCCGACCGCACCCAGGTCCCCGGTGTCGCCACCGGGCTGGCGGTGACCGGAGCCGGTGGCGACGTCCTGTTCATCGAGGCCACCGCAATGGATGGGGAGCCTGGCCTCAACCTGACCGGTCAGCTCGGCGAGGTCATGAAGGAGTCGGCCCAGATCGCCCTGTCCTTTGTGCGGTCGCACGCCTCCGAGCTGGGGATCGACCCCAGCCTGTTCGAGCGCAGGTTCCACCTCCACGTCCCCGCCGGGGCCATCCCCAAGGACGGACCCTCGGCCGGGATCGCCATGACCACGGCGCTGGTGAGTCTGCTCACCGGGCGCAAGGTGAAGGACTCGGTGGGGATGACCGGCGAGGTCACCCTCCAGGGCCGGGTGCTCCCCATCGGTGGGGTGAAGCAGAAGCTGCTCGCCGCCCACCGGGCGGGTTTGACCCGGGTGATCCTGCCCGCCAGGAACGCCAACGATCTCGACGACCTCCCCGAGGATGTCCGCGCCGAGCTGGAGATCGACGTGCTCGACGACGTGCGCCAGGTGCTGGAGATCGCCCTCGAGCCGGCGGGTGCACTCGACCAGGCGCAGAACGCCGCCTGACACCTCTCGCAGCCGATCCGGCCGGCATCTCTCGAACCTGAGGTTCTGCGTACCCCTGGCGATGCCTAATCCGCTGAAGTTCGGGGAGAACCACCAACCTAAGGTCGTGACGTGCCGTCATGACACGCGATCCGCTGATGTTTGGCGAGCGTCGCCCCCTGCCCGAGCCATCTTTTGGCAGTCTCTTAAGGCTGGAGCCGGTGGGCGAGGTCTTCCCAGCCGTCGATGGCGTAGCCGTCGATACTGGGCGCCGTGTGCCGCGGCTGGACGCCCTCGCCGGTGGCGCAGCGGGCCGCCACCCATGGCGCCCCATCGCGCTTGCCCACCACACCCCGGAACCGCCGCCACCCGAAAGGCCCCAGGGCAGGGCCCAACTCGGCGGGGACCCAGGTGGAACCGTCGACGCTGAGGCCGACGGACTCGATTGCCCCGCCGTCGCCGAAGGCGACCCCGGCCACGGCCCAGCCTTCACCCAGCGGCGCCGCCTCGAGGATCATCGCCACCGGCTTCATCGCCCACGCCGAGGGGTGCCGGGGTGACGGCTCCTCCCCGGGCGGCACCATCCGGTATCGCACCGCCTGGATGGCGGCATCGGTCTCGGTGTCGGTGAGAGCGAGGCGGCGGACCCATTTCACGCTGTTCACCGCGTAGTAGCCGGGCATCACCAACCGAACCGGGCCGCCATGGATGTCTGGGATGGGCTCGCCGTTGAGCCGGTCGGCCAGGATGGCATCGGCCATGGCGGCTGCCAGAGGAACCGAGCGCTCCACCCGGGCCGGATCGTCGGCGGTGCCGTCCCCGCCGAGAGTGGTGAGATATGAGGGGGCGCCTGCAGGCCCCCCGCAGGCGGCGACCACATCGGCCACCCGGACCCCTGACCAGTCGACACAGGCCATCCCACCCAGGTCCCATTGCACACCCGGAGCGGTCTCGGGGAGCCGGCGGCGGCCATTGCCGGCGCATTGCAGCACCGCGGTGAGCTCCACGCCGGGCAGCGGCCCGAAGATGTCGGAGAGGACGAGGATGCCGGGCCGGGTGGTACCGGCAATCTCGATCGTCCAGGGTCCCTGGCGGTCGACCGCGCCGCGGTTGTTGCGGATGTAGACGGCGTCGAGGGGGGTCGGATCGTGCCGGAGCGCCGACGGGAGGGTCTCCACGGTGAGCGGGTCGGTCCCCAGCGACCGGGTGAGGTATGCGTTCTTGGTCACGGGCCGATTCTCCCGGCATTGCGGCGGTGCGGCGCTCGGCCCGAGGTTACGGGTCCCGGCGCCGCCGAGCGGCGGTCACCCGGCGGGGGCAACCATTCGAGCCGACCCACCGCCACCACCACCCGGGCAACGGGGTGGGCCGCAGTTCCTCCCGGGCGGCCCCCGAAGCCAGCAGCCGGGCCTCACCGCGCATCCAGCGAGCCGGTAGCGCCAGAAAAGGGACCGGGCCGGTACCTGGCCGACGAGGGCGGGTACCGGCCCGGTCCCACCAGCTCCCTGCGGGGTCGGGGCTGGAGGATGGCGAAGGGACGGTCAGTCCTTCTCTTCGATCTCGATCGAAGGGGCGCCGCTGCTGGTCTCGTCCGCCCGGAACTCGGAGTCGTGCTCGTCGCTCTCGAACTCGACCTCGACCCGGTCGGGTCCGCTCTCCTTGACCTCGATGGAGAACCCCGGGTTGGGGGCGGCGCTGACAAGCTCGACGATGCCGGGGCCGTAGGCGATGGTGACCCAGCCGCCCACCAGGTTGTAGGTGGCGGTGGAGGTGGCCACCGGCGCCGGCGCCTCCGTGGTGGAGGTCGATGTCCCGCCCGACGAGGACGAGGTCACCGACCCGCCGTTCGAAGACGAGGTCACGGATCCGCCGTTTGTGGACGAGGTGACCGTGCCGCCGTTGGAGGACGAGGTCACCGACCCACCGTTCGAGGACGAGGTCACCGACCCCCCGTTCGAGGACGACGTCACCGAGGAGCCGGACGATGAGCTGGTGGCGGCTGCAGCAACAGGCGGCTGGTCGACCACCTGGTCGGCGACGCTGCGCACCGCAGCTACGGCGATGCCGGTGGCTGCGATCGTGGCAACGACCCATGCGATGATCATTCCGGTTCTGCGAATCATGGTTCCATTCCTTTTGCGAGACATGACCCAATGATGCGGGACCCATCGCTAAGCCGGCGCTAAGCCGGCCCCAAGCCTGGCCCGTCGCCGCCGAGACCTGCCCGCTGCCCCCGCACCCGGCGGTAACGTGCTCGGCATGGTCTCGGTGCTCCTCATCGAGGATGACCAGCGGATCCGTCAGTCGCTGGCGACGGCGCTGGCCGATCTCGGCTACGACGTTCGCTCGACCTCTACCGGGATGGCCGGTGTCGAGGAGGCGGTGACCTCCGCCCCCGACGTCGTCGTTCTCGACCTGGGACTGCCCGACGTCGGCGGGGACGAGATCCTCAAGATGATCCGCTCGGTCTCGGGGGTGCCGGTCATCGTGGCCACCGCCCAGGACGACGAGGTCGGGATCGTCCGGGTGTTCGACGCCGGGGCGGACGACTACGTTATCAAGCCGTTCTCCGCCGATCACCTCGCCGCCAGGATCAGGGCGGTGCTCCGGCGCTCCAGCGGCGAGGGTGTGGAAACCGAGATCAGGATCGCCGACCTGGTTGTCGACCTGGCGGCGCGCGAGGCGGTCCTCGGCGGCAGGTCGCTCGGTCTCACCGGTAAGGAGTTCGACCTGTTGTCGTACCTCGCCGCCCGACCCGGCGTGATGATCCCCAAGCGCGAGCTGATGGCGGAGATCTGGCGCCAGCCGTACGGCGGCGCCGACAAGACCGTCGACGTCCATCTCTCCTGGCTGCGGCGCAAGCTGGGCGAGAGCGCCTCCGAGCCCCGTTTCATCCACACCAGGCGGGGGGTCGGGGTCAAGCTGGTCGATCCCGCGGCGTGAGACTTCGTCTGATGGCCGTTGCGGTGGCGGTGGCGTCGCTGACCGTCATCGCCTTCGTCGTACCCCTCGCCTTCCTCACCCACGAGCTGGCCAACGACCGCGCCCTGAGCAGGGCGGAGCGGGACGCCCAGCTGATCAGCGTGCAGCTCGCCGCCGCCGGGGGGCAGCCGTCGACGCTGGCGAGCATCGTCGGGGATGGGACCATCAACGGCAACGAGCTGACCCTGGTGCTCGCTGACGGCACCACCGTCGGCTCGCCGCTGCGCCCGGGCGAGGTGGTCGAGCCCTCGCAGGTCACCGCGGCGGGGCGGGTCGCCGTCGCCGGTGGTGTTGTGGTGTACGCGCCGGCGGTGGCCGCCGACGGCGGGATGCAAGTGGTCCGCATCTTCGTGGCCGAGGCGGAGCTCGACCGGGGGGTGCGGACCGCCTTCGTGGTGCTCGGGCTGCTCGGGCTCGGGCTGATCGTGATCTCGGTTGCCTTTGCCGACCGGCTGGCGCGCAGCTTCGTCCGGCCCATCGAGGAGCTGTCCCAGGCGGCGAGCAACCTTGGCGCCGGCGATCTGGCCACCAGGGTCGAGCCGGCGGGACCCCCCGAGATCCGGGAGGTCGGCAGCCAGTTCAACCACCTGGCGGAGCGGGTGGCCCGGCTGCTCGAGGCGGAGCGGGAGACGGCGGCGGATCTGTCCCACCGGCTGCGCACCCCGATGGCGGCGCTGCGGCTCGATGCCGAACGGCTGGAGAGCGGCGAGCCCAGGGAGCGGGTCCTCGACGACCTGTCCGAGATGGAGCGGGTGGTTGACTACGTGATCCGCGAGGTGCGCAGGCCCGGCCGCAGCGTCGAGGCGGCGGGCACCGATCTGTGCCTAGTGGTCGACACCCGAGCCGGTTTCTGGGAGGCGCTGGCCGACGAGCAGCACCGCACCACCACCACCGTGCTCCCCGAGGGCGACCCGCCGCTGGTGAGGATCGCTGCCGAGGATCTCGAGGTGGCCATCGACGCCCTGATCGGCAACGTCTTTGCCCACACCCCCGAGGGAACCGGCTACACGGTGGCTTGTTCGCACGGGGACGGGGTTGCCGGGGTGATCGTCGACGACGCCGGTCCCGGTTTCGGTTCGGAGGCGCTGGTGCGGGGCCACAGCGGCGGGGGCTCGACCGGGCTCGGGCTCGACATCGCCCGCAGGATCGCAGAATCCAGCGGGGGATCGCTCTCCATCGGAGCGAGCCCCCTGGGCGGCGCCCGGGTCGTCCTCGAGGTGCCGGTGGCCATCGCCGGCTGACGGCTGGGATCCGGTCGACGGCGGGGATTCGGTCGACGCCGTGGTGGTCATCACGGCCCGCGCCCGTGACAATACCGCAGGTCCGCCGACTCGGAGTGGTTTCCCGCCCGCCCCCTTGGGGGATAACATGAGGCGGTCCCGAAGAAGGAAGGCAGACCATGACTCGATCCACCGGTATGGGCTTCATGGCGTTCGCCATCATCCTGGTTATTGCCGGCGCCATCATGGCGTACGCCGTCACCGTGACAACAGAGGGCTTCAACATCAACACAATCGGTCTGATCCTGCTGTTCGCGGGGATCGCGGCGTTCGTGGTGAGCCTGTTCGTGGTGTTCATGGGAGGCTCCCGGCGAACGACGGTCCGGGAGGACGTGCGGACAATCCCCGGGGGCCAGCAGCGGATCGTCGAGCAGGAAGACAATCTGGGCCCGGACGCCTAACCCGGACCACGGGCCTCACCAGTCGCCGCCACACCACGCTCCCTGCCGAGGTGAGGCTGCCTCGTCGTCCCCGACCTCCAGCGCGAGGGGTTGTTACCATTCCGGGCGGCGTGCCGGAGTTCACGTAGCGGCCGCACCTGGTGGCCGTTACCGGGCGCAAGGTGCTAAGCTCCCCCGGCGGCCTGGTAGGAATCGATGGAGACGGCGGGGGATGACTGGGTTCGCCCAATCGGGGAAGGTGTCCGGTGGAACGGGTTGCTGACCGCATCCCGGTGACGGTCCAGGGTCCCGGGGCGGACCCTGTCGCCAACCGGTACGTGTCGGTGGTGATCCCCACCCACAACCGCCCGGGGACGGTGACGGGGGCGGTTGCCTCGGTGCTCGCCCAGGACATACCGGTCGAGGTGATCGTGGTCGACGACGCCTCGCATCCACCCGTTGCCGATCTCCCCATCATGGCGGACGAGAGGATCAGGCTGATCCGGAACGAGACCGCCATGGGGCCGTCGAGGGCGCGCAACCAAGGCTTGGTGGCGGCGACCGGTGCCTTCGTCGCCTTTCTCGACGACGACGACCAATGGCTCCCCGGAAAGCTGAGCCGCTGCCTCGGCATCCTCGACGACGCCGGGGTCGAGGTCGTCACCCACCGCACCGTGTTCGATCGGCGCCAGATCAACCGGCCTTCCTCGGTGCGGATCGAGGCCGATCCCCTGACCCGGTTCGGGCTCGACCAGACACCGCACCTCGACGGGCTGGTGGTCGGCGCCTGGCTGGCAAAGGAGGTCGGGTTCGACGAGTCCTTCGACGCCGCCCAGGACGTCGATTTCGTCATCGAGCTGGCGCGGCGTTCGCCGTTCGCCATGGTCGATGACGCCCTGGCCCTACGCGGCCCCGACAGCGGCGGAACGGCGGTGGGGCTGGATCGTAGGATCTCTGGACGGCAGCTCCTCCGCACCAAGCACGCAGACGTCCTCTACCGGGATCCCGCCAGCCGCGCCTTCTACCACGTCCGCCTCGGGCACCTCTACCGCCGTTCGGGGGACCGGCCCCGCGCCCTCGCCTCGTTCGCCACCGCCATCCGCCAGGCGCCGGGTCAGGTGCAGGCGTGGCGGGGCATCGTGCTCACCTTCCTCCCTCCCGGCGCCGCCAACCGGTTGAGCATCCTGCGGCGGACACGCCCCCGCAGGTGAGCACCCCCCGGCTGACGATCGGGATGCCGGTGCGCAACGGCGCCAACTTCATCCGACCCGCCCTCGACTCGCTGCTGGCCCAGACCTACCGAGACTTCGTCATCCTGGTCTCGGACAACGCCTCGACGGACGACACGGTTGCCATCGTCGAGGAGTACATGGCCCGCCACCCGATGATCGGTCTCCAGTGGCACCCCACCAACCTCGGCGCCCACCGCAACTACAACTCGGTGGTCACCAACAGCACCGGCGAGCTGTTCAAGTGGATGGCCCACGACGACATGATCGCCCCCACGTTCCTCGCCGAATGCATCGCCCGGCTCGACGCCGATCCCGGGGCGTCCCTGGCCTTCGCCAACTCGGCCCAGGTCGACGAGAACGGCGGCATCATCGCCGACCTCAGCACCAACCAGACGTACGAGGACCGGTCGCCCTACCGGCGGCTCCGCACCTACGTGTCCGATCGGACCAAGAACCCCCAGGTGTTCGGGGTGATGCGGCGCACGGTGCTGGAGGCGACCCCGTTGCTGGGCAACTACCCGAAGTCGGACACCGTGCTGATGTACGAGATGGCCATGCGGGGCCGGTTCGCCCTGGTCGAGGAGCCGCTCTTGCTCAACAGGGACCATCCCGCTCGGCAGGGCAGGCTGGCGCTGCGGGAGCGGACCCGGTGGTACCACCCCGAGCGGGACATGCCCCTGCTCCCCCGGTGGAACCAGCTCGGCGGCTTCCTCGCCGCCGTGGTGCGGGTGCCGATGCCCGCAGGCGACAAGGTGCGCAGTCTCGGCTTCGCCCTGTGGTGGGGGATCCGCCACGGAGGTGAGCTCGCCGGCGATCTCGTCTTCGGTCTGCGCCACGCCCTCCGCCGGCGTCGATAGGATCCGGCGCCATGACCGCCGACGACCGGCAGGGCAGGCTGCCGACCTTCGTGATCGTCGGCGCCATGCGCTGCGGCACCTCATCGCTCAACGGATACCTGCGACAGCATCCGCAGGTGGCGATGTCGTCCACCAAGGAGATCCACTTCTTCGATCGCGAGTTCGAGCGGGGTCTCGCCTGGTACCGGGACCACTTCACCGCCGACCCCGCTCCCCGAGCCGTCGGCGAGGCGACACCCCACTACCTGTTCGACCAGGCGGCGCCGGCCCGCATCGCCGCCACCCTTCCCGATGCCGGGCTGATCATCCTGCTCCGCAACCCGATCGACCGGGCCTACTCGCACTACTGGCACGACCGGTCGCGGGCCAAGATCGCCATCCCGTTCTCCGCCGCGATCGACGCAGAGCTGTCCGGCCAGGGACACACCTACGTTGCTCGGAGTCGCTACCGCGAGCAGATCGAGCGGCTGTCCGGGGTGGTGGACCGTGACAGGGTGCTGGTGGAGTCCTTCGAGGACCTGACCGGCCGTCCCGCCGAGACCTTCGCCTCGGTGTGCCGCTTCATCGGCGTCGACGACGGGTTCCGGCCCGACATCCTGGGCGAGACGATCAACGCTTACACCGAGTTCCGGTCGCCGCGGGTGCGGGAATTGTCCAAGCGACTCCCCCGCCTGCTGCGCCGGGCGGTGGGACGGCTCAACCAGCGCAGCGCGCACGGGTACCCGCCGATGGACCCGGAAACGCGGCGGCGGCTCGCCGAGGTGTTCACCGAGGCGAACGCAGGGCTCGACGAGCTGGTCGGACGCAGCCTTCCCGCCTGGGACTGATCGGGGAAAAGGCCCGGACGGGGAACCGAGGTCAGGCCCTGGCCAGCGCCTGCTCCAGCGCCCGTGCCACGTACACCGTTGCCAGGTGCCGCTTGTAGTCCTCGGACCCGTACAGATCCTCGAGCACGGTGACCCCTTCGACGGCCCTGGCGGCGGCGGCGGCGATGGCCTCCGGCGAGCCGTCGGTGCCGATGATGGCCTCGGTGGATCCGGCCGCCAGCGACGGCGCCGTGCCCACCCCGGTCAGCCCGATCCGGGCATCGGCGATGGTCCCGTTGTCGCACCGCACCCAGGCGGCCGCCCCGGCGACGGCGTAGTCGGAGTGACCGCCCCGTCGCCCCAGCTTGTCGTACGCCGATGCTCCGCCCCCGTTCGGGATGCGCACCTCGACCAGGATCTCGTTGGGGGCGAGCGCCGAGGTGAGGGCATCGACGAAGAACTCGGCGGACGGGATCTCCCGCTCGCCGCCCGACGACCGTGCCACCATGGTGGCCCCGCAGGCGATGGCGCCCGCAGGCTGATCGGCGGCGGTGTCGGCATGGGCCAGGGCGCCGCAGGTGGTTCCCCGGTTGCGCACCTGGACGTCACCGGTCCACGAGGCCGCCTGAGCCAGGGCGGTGGCGTGCTCGGTGGTGAGCGGGTGCATCGCCGTCGTCCCATGGGTTACCCCGGCGCCGATGGCGATGTGGTCGCCCCGGTCCTCGATCTGGTCGAGCCCGGGGATGCGGCCGATGTCGACCAGGGTGCCGGGAGAGAGCAGCCGCAGCTTCATCAGCCCGAGCAGGCTCATGCCACCCGACAGCACCTTGGCGTCCGCGGTCTGGTCGAGCACGGCCAGCGCCTCGTCCAGCGTCTTCGGAGCGACGTACTCGAATGGTCTTGGATACATGGTCAGCTCCTCGCTTCCTGGATGGCCTGCCACACCTTGCGGGGGCGGAGCGGCATGTCGATGTGTCTCACCCCGAACGGGGCCAGGGCGTCGACCACGGCGTTGACGATGGTCTGCGCCGAGCCGATGGTCCCCGCCTCGCCGATCCCCTTCACCCCCATCGGGTTGACGTCGGTTGGTGTCGTGGTGTGCCCCAGCTCGAAGCTGGGGAGGTCCGCCGCCGTCGGGATCGGGTAGTCGATCAGGGTGCCGGTGAGCAGGTTGCCCGCCTCGTCGTACAGCGCCTCCTCGAACAGAGCCTGACCGACACCTTGGGCGATGCCGCCGTGGACCTGGCCGGCGACGATCATCGGGTTGATGAGGTTGCCGCAGTCGTCCATGGTGATGTAGCGGAGCAGGTCGACGTTGCCGGTTTCCGGATCGACCTCGACCACGGCGATGTGCGACCCGAACGGCCAGGTGGCGTTGGACGGGTTGAATACGACCGACGCCTCCAGGCCGCCCTCCATCCCCTCGGGGAGCTTGTGCGGCATGTAGGCGATGTTGGCGATCTCGGCCCAGGTCACCGAGCTGTCGGGCGAGCCGGCGATATGGGCGCCGCCGTTGGCGAACACCACGTCGTCCTCGCTGGCCTCGAGCAGATGGGCCGCCATCTTGGCCGCCTTCTGCCGTACCCGATCCGACGCCTGGTAGGTGGCGGTTCCGTCGACCGCCGCCGACCGCGACCCGAAGGTGCCGACGCCCATGGGCGAGTCGCCGGTGTCGCCGTGGCGTACCTTGACGTGCTCCACCGGGATGGCGAGCCGGTCGCTGACGATCTGCGCCCAGGTGGTCTCGTGACCCTGGCCGCTGGGCCCGGTCCCGATCTGCACGGTCGCCGTCCCATCCGGGTTGACCCTGACCAGCCCCGAACCGCTGAACGAGGAGGGCAGCCCGTACTCGGACCACGAGAACCCGAGCTCGGCCAGCCCGGCGGGGGCGAAACCGCACACCTCGACGTAGGTGGCGAGCCCGACCCCGAGGTGCCGGCCCTCGGCCCGGGCCTTCTCCTTCTCGGCCAGCAGACCGGTGTAGTCGGCGGCGGCGAGCAGGGCATCGAGGTTGGTGGCGTAGTCGCCGGTGTCCATGGCAAACCCCACCGGCGACACCGCCCCGGGGAACTGGTCGTTGGGGATGTAATTCTTCCTGCGCACCTCGGCCGGGTCCATCCCGATCTCGCGGGCGAACATGTCGATGATGCGCTCAAGGTAGTAGGCGGCCTCGGGACGACCCGCCCCCCGGTAGGCGTCGGTGGTGTTGGTGTGGGTGGTGACGCAGTCGATCTTCCAGTAGGTCGGCATCTTGTACTGGCCCGAACCCACGAAGAGCCCGAGGAAGGGGATGGCGACGGTGAAGTTCTGGGTGTATGCCCCCATGTCGGCGATGCCCTCGAGCTCGTAGCCGATGATCTCGCCGTCCCGGGTGCCGACCACGGTGGCGGTGCCGATCCAGCCCCGACCCTGGATGGTCGAGTTGGCCGCCTCGCGGCGGGTCTCGGTCCAGCGCACCGGCCTTCCCATCTGCATCGATGCCCACGACACCAGCACCTCGTCGTTGTAGACGTTGAGCTTGCAGCCGAAGCCGCCCCCCACCTCGGGGGCGACCACCCGCACCTGGTTGGAGAGCAGCCCGAGCGTCTTGCCGAGGGCTCCGGCCAGGGCGTGGGGAATCTGCGACGAGCTGAACACGGTCAGCGCCCCGTAGCCCTTGTTGTAGTCGGCGACCACCGCCCGCGGCTCGATCGCCACCGGGATCAGCCGCTGGTTCACCATCTCCTGGGTGACGGTGACCGTGTCCTCGCGTTCCTTGGCGGCGTCGATGTCCGCCTTGACCTGCTGCTGCGCCTCCGGCTCGGCGCCGAACGGCCCCACCCAGCTGATCAGCAGGTTGGAGTCGAGCGATTCGTGGACCTTCATCCGGTCGGACAGGGCGTCCTTGAGATCGATCACCGCCTCCAGCGGGTCGTAGTCGACGAGGACCGCATCGGCGGCATCCTGGGCCAGGTAGCGGTCGTCGGCCACCACCATGGCCACCGCCTCGCCGACATGGTTGACCATCCCGTCCGCCAGCAGCGGGCGGAGGGCGCCCACCGGCACCTGGGCCAGGAGCAGCCCGAGATGGCGCACGTCCTCGATGGTGTACACGGCGTGCACCCCGGGCATCGTCTTGGCCGCCTCGGTGTCGATCGAGTTGATCCCGGCGTGGGCGAAGGGGCTGCGGGTGAAGGCGACGGAGACCTCGCCGGTGCGCTTGATGTCATCGGTGAACTTGCCGTACCCTTGGATGAGCGCCGGGTCTTCCTTGCGCCGGACGACGCCGCCGAGGGCGCTGGTCGTCGTGGTCGGACCCATGGTGGTGGTCATGCTCCCTCACCTTCCCAATCGGCCGGGGCCGGCTCTTCGCCCCGCATCCGGGCCCCGGCGTACTGCACCGCCTTGACGATGTTGTGGTAGCCGGTGCACCGGCACAGGTTGCCGTCGAGACCATGGCGGATGGTGTCCTCGTCGGGGTTGTCGTCCTGGGCGAGCAGGTACACCGACTGCATGATCATGCCCGGCGTGCAGAACCCGCACTGGAGACCGTGCCGCTCCCAGAACCCCTCCTGCACCGGGTGCAGCTCGCCGTTGCTGGCCAGCCCCTCGATGGTGGTGACCTCGGTGCCGTCCGCCTGGACGGTCAGCATGGTGCACGCCTTGGTGGAGACACCGTTGACGTGGACCGTGCAGGCGCCGCAGTAGCCGGTGTCGCACCCCACGTGGGTCCCGGTGAGACCGAGGGTCTCCCTCAGGAAATGGACCAGGAGGGTCCGGGGCTCTACGTCCCCGGTCACCGCCCTGCCGTTTACCGACATGGACACTTGCATCGCCGAACCTCCCTGGGGACACCTGATCGCAAGCTAGCAAACGGGGCGGCGTCCTGCCCGGGGAACCGGCCTCTCGATCGGATGCTCAGGCCCGGGTCAGTCCTTCGGCTTGCGTCCGAGTAGCCCCTTGAAGAAGCCGGTGACCGTTGAGAGCAGGCTGGAGAAGAACAGGCTGAGACCCTTGACCTCGGGGGCGGCGACGGCGGCGGCCTCGTGCGGGTTCGCCGCCGCCAGCTTGGCGTCGAGACACTTGACGAACTCGGCGATGAGCCGGTTGGACATCTCCTTGATCAGCCCGGTGCGGCCGAACTGGGCCGCAGCACCCGACAGGATCACCTCGGCGTCGACGTTGATCCTGGTCCCGATCTCGATGGGCTCGACGCGGTACTGCATCTTCACCTGGCCCATGCTCCCGCCCCGGCGGTCGGCGCCCTTGCCGGAGACCGCCCCGGTTCGGGCGGCGGCATCGCTGGTGACGGTGGCCTCGCCCTCGAAGTTGGCGGTCATCGGGCCCAGCTTGGTGGAGACCTTGCCGGCATACACCCCGTCGCCCTTGTCCTCGGTCAGCTCGGCGCCGGGGAGGCAGCGGGCCAGCTCGGGTACGTTCGAGAACAGCTCCCAGACCTGGGAGACGGGACGGGCGACCTCGATGACCTCGTTGATCTTCACGGGTGCGGCTCCTCGTGGCGGGCTGGGGCGATGCTACCGGCGGGGCGTAGCCCCAGCCGGAGGTGCCGGGATGGTCCGTTAGCCTGACCGCCATGAGGGCCTTCGTCGATCGGACGGTCGATCGGGCGCGCTCCGAGGGACGGCTGGCCTTCGGCCGGCTCACCGCCTCGGGGCGGCCCCTGCCCGACTTCGTGGTCATCGGGGTGCAGCGGGCGGGCACCACCAGCCTCTACCGCGACCTGAAGCAGCACCCCCAGGTGATTGGTGCCGCCACCAAGGAGGTCCACTACTTCGACTACAACCACGCCAAGGGTCTGAGCTGGTACCGGGCCCACTTCCCCCACCGCCGCACCCTTGCCCGGCATCCGGGAGCGCCGCCGGTCACCGGAGAGGCCACCCCCAACTACCTCTTCCATCCCCACGCCCCCTGGTGGGTTCGGTCCGAGCTCCCCACGGCGCGGCTGATCGTGGTGCTGCGCGACCCGGTGCGGCGCGCCTACTCGCATTGGCAGCTCAACCGCAGGATCGGGCTCGAGGACCTGAGCTTCGAGGAGGCGATCGACCGGGAGGAGGACCGGATCGCCCCCGACCGTAGACGGCTGGAGACCGAGCCCGAGTACCCCGCATACGACCTGTTCCGCTTCTCGTACGCGGCGAGGGGCACCTACGCCAGCCAGCTGGAGCGATGGTTCGCCGCCATCCCCCGTTCCCGTTTCCTGGTGGTGCGCAGCGAGGACCTCGACCAGGCCCCGGACCGGACCTTCGACCGGGTCACCGACTTCATCGGGGTGGAGCGATGGCGTCCCCCCGAGTACAGCCATGCCCATGGCAGCGCCGGGACCGCCATCCCCGAGTTGACCAGGCGACGCCTCGAGCGGTTCTTCGAGCCGCACCGGCGGCAACTCGAAGAACTGCTCGGAGACCGCGAACCTTAGGTCCTGACGTGTCGCCACGACACGCGATTCGCTCAAGTTGATTCGGTTGCATGGTAGAATCTGGCGGGTCGTGGGTCGCCAACGCCTCGCAACTCCGCGCCACTGCGGCTCAGGCCCGGCCGCTCTGCGCGGGACCGGCCGACCGTGGCCGTCGGTGGCGGGTAGCCTCGCCACCCTCCCCGGAGACGGTTCCCGATGCCCCACCAGTCCCCCTCCAACACCGGCCCGGAGCACACCCCCTCGGGGCGGACCGCCTTCCTCGACGGTCTGGGTGACATCGCCCCGCTCAACATCGGGACCGTCCCCTTCGGGCTCATCGTCGGGGTGGCCGCCGCCTCGTCGCGGATGGGGGCGCTTGCCGGGTTGTCGACTTCGCCGATCATCTTCGGCGGATCGGCCCAGGTGGTCACCATCGACCTCCACAACGGCGGTGCCGCCGCCCTGGTGGTGATCGCCACCGCCCTGATCGTCAACGCCCGCCACGTCA
The DNA here is from genome assembly GCA_051002015.1 of Acidimicrobiia bacterium. GTDB lineage: Bacteria > Actinomycetota > Acidimicrobiia > Spongiisociales > UBA5794 > JACDBE01. Next base: position 4,417 of record JBPCMS010000037.1, on the reverse strand, counting down.
TGTACTCGGCTGTGCTCGCCGCCCACTTCCGGCCCTTCCCCACGATGTGGAAGTACGGGCTCAGCTACCTGATGACCGACCAGATCTTCGCCACCGCGGTGACCCGCTGGGAAGGGGTCTACGACCCGTTCTACAAGCGATGGTACTTCCTGGGCGGTGCCCTCGGGCTGTGGGTCCCCTGGCAGATTGCCACCATCGTCGGCGTGCTCCTCGGCGCCCAGGTGCCCGACGCCTGGTCGCTCGACTTCGCCGTCCCCATGGTGTTCCTGGTGCTGCTCATCCTGGCGGTGCAGGATCGGCCCGGGTTGGTGGCGGCAGTCGTCGGCGGTGCCGCCGCCCTCATCGGGGGCGACATCCCGTACAACCTCGGATTGGTGGTGGCGACGGGGGGCGGGATCGTGGCCGGGCTGATCGCAGAGCGGGGGGGAGGATGAACGCCTGGCCGATCATCGTGATCATTGGGGTGGGGACGTTCCTGTTCCGGATCTCGTTCATCGCCGTGTTCGCCAAGAGGGATGTCCCCGCCTGGCTGGGGCCACCCCTGCGCTACGTGGCGCCGGCGGTGATGGCGGCGCTGGTAACCCCGGGGGTAATCGCTCCCGATGGTGCGATCGACCTGACCACGGGGAACCCGCGGTTCTTCGCAGGGCTGGTGGCGCTGGTGGTGGCGGTCGTCACCCGATCGGTGGTGTGGACCGTGGTGGCGGGCCTCGGCTCGCTGTGGCTGTTCCAGGCCTGGTTCTGACCGAGCGAAGTTCGGGAAGCGGCGGCCGGTGGTTGGCGAACCTGAGGTTCCTGGGTGTCGCCACGACACGCGATCCGCTGAAGTTCGACCTGAGGTTGCTGGGTGTCGCCACGACACGCGATCCGCTGAAGTTCGTAGTTGGGTCCCCATCTGGCAAGGCGATCTTGGTAGAACCTGCCTGGTCACCGGGTCGGCGAACGCGACTGCCTTCTTGAAACTGTCGCTGGGTCGCCGAATGATGTGTCCATGTACACCGAAGCCGATCAACGACTGTCAGAGCTCGCCGCCCGCCAGCGTGGACTCGTCCTCCGCTCCCAGGCGCTGGCACTCGGGCTGACCGCCACCATGCTCCACGGAAGACTCGGTTCAGGAGCGCTGGTACGGGCGAGACCCGGGGTGTATCTGCTGCCCGGCCATCCCTTCACCCGGATCGCCCTCCTGCAGGCGGCAACCGAAGCGCTCACCGCGGTGGTGTCGCACGAGTCCGCCGCCGAGACCCACGAGCTGCCATACGCCACCCGAGGGCTGGTGGTGGTCACCGTCCCGATCCGAACGACGCACACCTACCCCGACGTCACCGTGCATCAGTCGACGGACCTCCTCCTCCACCACATCGAGGAGGTCGACGGGCTGCGAGTGACCACGGTGCCTCGCACCATCTTCGACCTGGCGTCCCGATTGCGACGCCGGAGGCTCCGAATGCTGATCGAGCAAGCGGTGATCGAGCGACGATGCTCGTGGGACGACCTGGTTGAGATCGGTGGGGAGCTGATCCGCCGGGGCAGACCAGGTTCGAGGTCGTTCCGGTCGGTCATGAGCGAGATCGGACCAGGTCTCGCCCGCGCCGAGAGCGTGCTCGAGATGCTTGCGGTAACGCTTCTGGCCGACACCGGGCTGCCCTCGCCGGTCCAGCAGTACCCGTTCCCGTGGCGCGAGGTCCGCGAGGGTCGGGTCGACCTGGCCTATCCGGAGCAGCGGATGATCATCGAGCTCGACGGGCGGCGCTGGCACAGTCGCACCGAGAGCCTCGACGGCGACCATCAGCGGGACCGCACCGCCCAGTTGGCGGGGTGGAGGGTGTTTCGCTTCACATGGCACCAGCTCGAGAGCAACCCGCACGACTTCGTCGCCACCGTCACCGAGGCCCTCGCCAAGCCGGCCGCTTCCTAGCCTATACCGGCGCCTGCTCCCCGGCGTCAGCGGGCACCGCATCGGAACATCAGCGGATTGCCGTTCACCACGACACGCGATCCCGGAACGTCCACCCGGTCGAGCGACGGCCCTCCAACATCAGCGGATTACGTGTCACCACGACACCTCAGGACCTAAGGTTCCGGGATTTTCCTCCCCGGGAGCGTCCTCGGGGCGTTGGGCGTGGATGCGGCCTTCGGTGCCGCGCAGCGACAGACCGGTCCCGGCGCCGTAGCGCACCCTGATCATCTCGGCCAGGATGGAGACGGCGACCTCGGATGGCTGCTCGGCTCCGATGTCGATCCCGATGGGGGCGTGAATGCGGGCGATCTCGTCTTCGGACCACCCCTGGTCCCGCAGCCTCTCCACACGAAGACCGGCGGTGCGCCTGCTCCCCAGCGCCCCGATGTACCGCACCGGCGCCTTGCGCACCGCCGGGAACACCGGGTCCTCGAAGCGGGAATCGTGGCTGAGCAAGACGACGTAGGTGCGGGCGTCGAGCTCGATGTGATCGAACACGGCGTCGGGCCAGGCGACGATGAGCTCGTCGACTCCCGGGAACCGCTCCTCGGTCGCCCACGTCTTCCTGGCGTCCGCCACCACGACCCTGAAGCCCAGCTCGGGGGCGATCCGGGCCAGCGACTGGCCGACGTGCCCCGCCCCGAAGATGAGGAGGCGGGGCTGGGGGGCGACCGTCTCGATGAACACCGGACGGTCGCGGTAGGTCAGGGTGCGGTGCTGCTCGTGCCGCATCAGCTCGACGGCGTCTGCGGCGACGTCATCGGCCAGCCCGTCGGGGAGATGCCCGGCGATGACCAGCCCTTCGGCATCGAGCACCGCCTTGGCGCCGGCGTCCGGCCCTTCGATGACGGTGGCGGTGGCGCCGAGCCGCTCGGTGGCGATGAGATCCGCCAGGGCGGCGGTGAGCGAGCTCACCATTTCTCGATGAACACCTGGATGGTGCCGCCGCAGGTCAAACCGACCTCGAACGCCTCATCGTCTGCGATCCCGTAGGTGACCAGCCGGGGCTCGCCGCTGGCGAGCACCTCGGCGGCGTGGAGGGCGACGTCGTTCTCGACGCAGCCACCGCTGACCGATCCCTCGAGGTCGCCCGCAGACGAGACCATGAACTTGGATCCCTCGGGTCGGGGCACCGATCCGATGACCCGGACCACGGTGGCGACGGCGACCTCCTTGCCCTCGTCGGTCCACCGCTGGTAGATGTCGAGGTCGTCCTTCATCGCAGCACCCCCTCACCTCTGTGGCGTGGCACCGACTCTAGGAGCCGCACCACGGTGCGCAGATCGACGACGGTGGCGGCGGGGAGGAAGTCGTCGACGTGGGGCAGGGCGGTGCGCAGCCCCCTGGTCTCGGGGGCGAACCCGGGACGGCCGGCGTGCGGGTTGAGCCAGATGACCCTGTGCACCGAGCGGGCGAACCGGGCCATCGCCCGGTCGAGCACCTCGGGGTCGCCGGTGTCCCAACCGTCGGAGATGATGAGCCCGATGGCGCCCCCGCCGGTGACCCTGCGGCTCCAGTCGCGGTTGAACTGCTCGAGCATCTCGCCGATCCTGGTTCCTCCCGACCAGTCCTTGACCAACGAGCTCACCCTGTGCAGCGCCGCCTCCGGCTCCCGCAGCCTCAGGTCGCGGGTGATGCGGGTCAGCCTGGTGGCGAACACGAACGTCTCCACCTTGGCCACCCTGCCCTGGGCGGCATGGGCGAACACCAGGAACATCTCGGTGTAGCGCTCCATCGACCCGCTGATGTCGGCGATGATCACCAGCGGGCGGCGCCGTCTGCGGCGCTGCGACATCTCGATGGGGAGCAGGTCGCCCTCGGGCCGGTGCATCGCTCCCAGCGTGCGGCGCATGTCCGGTCGAGGGCCGTCGCCCCGCTTCCAGCGGCGCGAGTACGTGTCCGCCGGCCGCCACACCATCCTGGCGATCATCTGGCGGACGTCCTCGCGCTCGTTCTGGTCGAGCGAGGCGAAGTCGCGGGTGGCCAGCCGCTCGGCGTACGATCCTCCGAGGGTCTCGGCGATCTCCTCGATCTCGGTGTCCTCGGGAGGGGCGCGGCGAGGGCGGAGGACGGGGACGCTGGCGTGCCGGTCACCTCCCCCCTCCGGCGGGCTGCGGGTCTCGAGCACCAGGTCGTCGACCAGCGACCGGGCCGAGCCGAAGAACAGGTCGAAGGCCTTGTCGAAGATGGGTCGCTGGTTGATGCGGGTGGTCACCGCCGACCGCAGCGCCAGGTAGAGGTCGCTCCGGGAATCGAAGCCGACCACATCGATCACGTCGGCGAGCTCGCTGGCCGTCGCCGGCCCGAGGGGCAGGCCCGCCGCCCGCAGGTAACGGACGAAGTGGACCACGTTGGCGGCGATCGCCTCCGGGGACGGACCGCCGCTACCCGGTGGCCGATTCGATGATCTGGTCGACACCGAGTGCCTTCACCTTGGCGATGTCCTCCTGGTACTTCAGC
>JBPCMS010000036.1:0-5951 GCA_051002015.1 Acidimicrobiia bacterium | reverse complement strand
TGACGTTGGCGGTGAGCGTCACCGACGTCCCCGAGGCGTACGACTCGGTGCAGTCCGTGCCGCATTTGATCCCGGCCGGCGTGCTGCGCACCGTCCCCGAGCCGGTTCCCGCTCTGGTCACGGTCAGGTCGAAGGTGGTGGCGCCGTCTTCCGACACCGTCCAGGTGTAGCTGGCGGGTGTCGACCGGACGCCATCTTGGTCGATCGCCACCACCGAGAAGGTGTGGTCGCCGTCGGCCAGCGCGGTGTAGGTGACCGGGCTGGTGCAGGTGGCGGCGACCCCGTCGAGGGTGCACTCGAAGGTGACCTCCCCGGTGCCGGTGAAGGAGAAGGTGACGGTCGACCCGCTGGGGTCGGTCGGGGTCTGGGTCAAGGTTGGTTGGGCGGGACCGGTCCCCCCTCCGCCACCGGTCAGGGTGAAGCTGATGGTGCTGGTGGGTGATGCGTTACCGAAGCGGTCGACGGCGGTGACGGTGACGGTGTGGGTGGTCGCCGCCAGCCCGTCGTAGGTGACCGACCCGGTGGTTCCGGTGCCGCAGGCGACCGGGACGGCTCCGTCCAGACCACACTCGAAGGTGACGGTCTCGTTGGACGAGTACGAGATGGTGGCGGTGCTGCCGCTACCCGATGCCGGTGGTTGCGAGGTGATCGTCAGGGTGGGGTTGTTGAGCGAGTCGGTCAGCTTGGCCGCCATGTCGGTCTGGACGGCGCTGTAGGCGGTGTTGTCCCACAGGTTGGTCAGTTCCCACGGGTCGTTGTCGAGGTTGAACAGCTGGGTCTCGCCGGTGTTGGGGAGGACGAGGTACTTGTACCACGAGCCGTCGGTGGAGGTGGCCACGACCCCGTCGACGGGTTCCTGGTTGTCGTACAGCGCCCATTCGGTGCGCCACGGTGCGGTCGGGTTGGTGAGGATGGGGACCAGGCTGCGCCCGTCGACCCGCAGGGTGGGGGTGACCCCGGCCAGCTCGGCGATGGTGGGGGCAATGTCGATGTTGAGGGCGTAGTTGTCGGCGTCGCGGACCCCGGCGCCGGCTCCGGGGCATATCGAGGTGGGGCACACCACGATGAAGGGGACGCGGTGGCATTCGATATAGGGGCACTGCTTTCCGCTGAGGCGGTGCTCCCCGGTGCCGCCCCCGTTGTCGGAGATGAACATCCACACCGTGTTGTTCAGCCGGCCGTCGGTGGACAACTGGTCGTAGACCTGCCCAACCATGTCGTCGGCGGCCAGGTTGGACTGGAGCGCTTTGCGGTGCCCCTCGCGGTAGCGGACCATGGTGGTGTCGCTGAGCGGTGTCGCCGGCAGGTAGGCGGGGGGATTGGGTGTCGGGATGACGTTGTGACTGGGGTATTGGGGCATGGCGATCCCGCCATAGGCCCCGATGTGGCGGGTGGCCACGGTGTTGGGGCTGTGCGGCGAGGCGGGGGCCAGGTAGAGGAGGAACGGGGTGGTGGTCTGCGTGGCGAGGAAGTCCTTCGCCTGCCGGCAGATCAGATCGGTTGAGTACAGGTTGCCCACCGCACACGCCGCCGTCGAGGTCGAGTCGGCGTCGTTGTGGCGGGTCACGACCCCGGCGGCGTCGCCCTCCTCCCAGTCGATCCACGGGTAGTCGATGTATGGGTTGTCGGTGGAAGCCCGGTAGCCATGGAAGGAGTGGAACGAGTCCCACCCCGGTGGGATGTAATTGGCGAGCGTGGCCTGGCCGTACCCGTTGAGATACTTACCGAACAACCCGGTGCGGTACCCGGCGTCGTCCAACCAGGTCGCCAGCGAGGAACTGTCGTCGAAGTCGGATCCGGCCAGCGTCTTGACCCCGGTGTGACGCGAGTACTGACCGGTGAGGATGCTGGCCCGGGACGGGCAGCACAACGACTGGTGAACCTCGCCCTTGAGGAAGGTGACACCGTTGGCGATCAGCTTCTGCGCCACCTGGGGCATGCACGAGTCGGCACCGGAGGAGTAGTCGGAACCGTCGAACGTGGGGAGACAGCGCCCGATGGTGTCCCACCGCTGATCATCGGTCACCACCACCACAAAGTTTGGCTGCGACCCCGAACCCTGGGCCAGCACCGGGCCCGAGCCCGGTGCCGCCTCCGACACCGAAGCCGGCAAGGTGGCGGCGAGACCCGCCAGCACGGCCAGCACCATGAGCAGACCGAAACGGCGCCCCCGTCGCATGATGCTCTCCCCTCGATCGGTCGCCCCCGCCCGAGAACGACAACCGCATTGGATCACCCCATCCCGTAAATGGCAAGGGGTCGATCGGCCCATCGGTGTACCGTTCCAGCAGGGAGTAGACGAGGAGATAGGGACAGGGGGTGTCGATGTCCGCCATCGGACGGACCCGCAAGGCAATCACCCGTGCCGCCGAGAAGGCCATGCCCGCGAGCGTGCAGCGAAGGATGCGGCAGCGGCGTTGGGACCAGCGCTGGGCCAGGCGCGGGTCCTACCCCTGGCAGAGCGCCGGAGGTGGCGAGACCCTGGAACGGGCGGTCGAGGAGGGGTGGTTGGCGCCCGGTGCCGAGATCCTCGATGTCGGATGTGGCTCGGGGGAGCATGCCGCCTGGTTGGCCGGGCGCGGGTTCAGGGTGGTGGGGTTCGACTTCTCCGAGCACGCCATCCAGCGTGCCCGTGACACCCACGGCTCGGTGGAAGGAGTCACCTTCCTCGCCGCCGATGCCACGTCGAGCGGCACGCTGCCGGATCGGAGCTTCGACGCCGTCCTCGATCGAGGCTGCTTCCACATGATCCCTCCGGGCCTGCAGGCACCGTATGCGGCGAACCTGACCAGATGGACGCGACCGCGGGGGGCGTTGCTGCTCGCCGTCAGCCTGGCCAAGGGGCTCGACGTGGCGGGCTGGCGCCGAGAGATCGACCGCGTCCTCGGTGCGGACTTCGAGCTGATGGAGACGCTCGCCGATCCCTCGATGGGTCTGGCCAACGAGCTGCACGGTGTGATGTTCCGGTTGACCAGGCGTCCCTCCTGAGCCGTGGTCAGGTCCATCGCCTGGGGATCGACCGGACGATGCGGTCGGCCCACACCGACTCGCCGTCGTGGGTGGCCCGCACCGAGATGGCCAGATGCAGATCGGATGCGTCGGCGGTGAGGGCGACGTCGGCCTGCGCCCCCACGGCCCAGCCCCGGCGCTCGAGAGCGGTGGAGGCGCTCGCCCCGGCTCGGAAGGCCGTCGGGTCGGCGTCGTCGCCCTCCACCCAGGTGTCCTGCCTCCATCGGTAGGTGAGCGGTCCCCGCTCCGGCTGGAGCTCGACGGTGTCGACCTGCCGGGAGACCCGGATCCCGGTGTCAAGACGCTCGATCAGGTGCCGGTCGACGTCCCTGAGCCGGGAGGACGGTTCCGGCTGGGGAACGGCGGCGGGGATGGTCAGGGTGCGGGGGGGCGACCGCGGCGGCACCACCGGGAGGACCAACCGGGCCTGGTGTCCCGGCCCGGTGTGGATGGTGAGCCGGACGGGGCGGGGCGGCGGCATCACCACCGGGAAGTCCGCCCCCGCCAGGGTGACCCGGATCCGGTGACCGGCGCCGAACACGGCGGAGGTGTGCACCGTGGCCACCGTCACCGGGAATGGCTCGCCGACCGGCTCCACCTCGGGGGTGGCCATGTCGGACCGGTGCGCCAGGTTGAGCACCCCCCTGGTGACGAACCAGCAGGATCCGTCGGGGGCCACGTCCACCACATGGGCGATGAGCCGGCCCCCCGGTTGGTCGACCTCGACGTCGACCGTCACCTCGACCCTCCCCAGGATCTCGACCGGGCCGGGCAGCGTGTCGGTTTCCCACACCAGGGCGGAGGCATCGTCACCCGACGTGTCCGACGACCCGGTCCCGGCGAGGTCCCAGAACGGGCTGGCGGTGCCGATGGTCCATGGCCCCTCCCAGGAGACGGCATCGGTGACGGGGGCGGGCGCATCGGTCAGGCGGCCTCGGTCGAGATGGAGCACCGACCGCTCGCCGTCGGTGAGGGGCCACGCCGGTTCGGCCCGCCATGAGCCCGGGGCGGCACCGTCGGGCGGGTCGTACGGCGGGCCGGAGCGGACGTAGGCGATGAGCAGCGGGTCGTCCATCACCCCGGTGTCCTCGTCGGTGAGCCACTGGGTGAACCAGCGGGTGAGCAGATCGAAATGATCGAGGGTGGGGCCGGGGACCCCGGTGGCGGGCCGATAGTGCCCCCACGGGCCGATCACCGCCCGCTTGGGAGCCTCGAGGTTGGCGAGCAGCTCGAGCATCCCGTCCACGTACGGATCGAGCCAGCCGCCGATGAGCAACGTCGGCGCCGTGATCGCCCGGTAGTCCTCGCACGGCGAGCCGTGCCTCCAGAAGGCGTCACGGGTCTGGTGGGTCAGCCAGTCGGGCAGCCACTGCGGGGTGGCCTCCAGTCGCTCCCGCCACATCTCCGTCCAGCGGGCCCCGACGATGTCGGGGTCGGGGGGCAGCAGGTTCTGGACCAGCATCCCCACCGGCCAGTCCACCTGCTCGAACAGATGGAGGGCGCCGCCGATGTAGTGGACGTCGGTGGCAAAGCGGTCGTGGGTGGCGTGCATGGCGCAGATCGCCTCCAGCATGGGCGGCCGCAGCATCGCCGTCTGCAACGCCGAGAACCCGCCCCAGGAGATGCCCCACATCCCGAGACGCCCGGTGCACCACGCCTGGCTCGCCAGCCATTCCATGACGGCGACGTTGTCCTGCTGCTCGATCGGTAGGTACTCGCCTCTGGCGATCCCGTCCGATGCCCCCGTCCCCCTGATGTCGATGCGGACCCCGGCGATCCCCCTGGCGGCGAGGTAGGCGAACGTCTGCCAGTCGCGGCTGAAACAGTCGTCGTCCTTGCGGTAGGGGAGCGACTCCACCACGGCGGGGAACCGACCAGCGGCGTCCGGGCGGTATGTGGTCAGCGCCAGCTCGACGCCGTCCACCATCCGCACCCGCACCGAGCGCTCGACGGCCACGTCGTACCGGGGAGCGATGGTCACAGCAGGAACGAGGTGGCGGCGCCGGTCTGGGTGAGGATGGGGCGGGTCGCCGACCAGCTGGCGATGTCGTGTTCGGTGGCGCCGTCGATGGCGAGGTCGGAGAGGATTCGCCCGAACACCGAGGCGAACTTGAAGCCGTGGGCGGCCCCGAGCCCGATCACGGCGCCCTCGTGACCGGGGAGATGGTCGAGAACGAACTCGCGGTCGGGAGTCATGGTGTACAGGCAGGTCCGCTCCTCGACGATCGGCCCGGTCGATCCCGGGATCAACCGCTCCTGGAAGCCGATCAGCCGCTCCCGGTAGCCGGGATCCGGGTCGAACGAGCGGTCGTCGCCGGTGACCACGGCCCCTCCGACGTCCTGGCCGATCTTGGCACCCGATCCGTCCACGGAGGGCAGCCCGTAGAACGAGGGATCGTCCATCCAGATCCACACCGGCATCCGCTCGGTGCCCGAGCCGGAGCGGATGGGGAAGTAGGCGACCTGCTCCTGGGTGACGGTGAGGTTGATCGAACACCCCAGCCCGGCGATCACCTCGTTGGTCCAGGCGTCGGCGGTGATGATCAGACGGTCGACCGGCACCCGCTCCTCTCCGGCCGTGATCACGAACCCGGCGCGTTTGGGCTCGATGCGGCGCACCGGGGTCCGGTCGAGCAGGGTCGTCCCGTTGCCGACGGCAAGCCGGCGATGGGCGGCGTTGGCCGCCACCGCCCGCACCAGCCCTCCATCGGCCTGATGCACCACGGTGGTGTCGGGGTCGAGGTGGAACATCGGCCATCGTCGCATGGCGTCGGCGGCATCGAGCACCTCATAGCTGACCCCGCAGGCATCCATGGCGTCGAGGTAGCCGGCGGCGTCGATCGGGGAACCGGCCGGGTACAGGTCGAGCCCGCCGGTGCACACCACCAACCGGATGGCGGACACGGTCTCCACCCCCGACCAGGCCCGGTAGGCTGCCTCGG
>JBPCMS010000035.1:0-29404 GCA_051002015.1 Acidimicrobiia bacterium | reverse complement strand
TCGACATGGTCGCCGGCGAGGGCACCGTGTTCGGCCTGCTCGGTCCGAACGGCGCCGGGAAGACCACCGCCATCCGGGTGCTGTCGACGTTGCTCACCCCCGACGCCGGCCGCGCCATCGTCGGCGGATACGACGTGGTGCGCCAGCCCCGCCAGGTGCGCCGGCTGATCGGGCTCACCGGTCAGTACGCCGCCGTCGACGAGCAGCTCTCCGGCCATGAGAACCTGTACATGATCGGTCGGTTGCTGGGGATGGCGGCGAAGGATGCCCGCTCCCGCGCCACCGCGCTGCTCGACGACTTCGACCTGTCCGATCCCGCCGGCGCCTTCGCCAAGACCTACTCGGGAGGCATGCGGCGCCGGCTCGACCTCGCCGCAAGCCTGGTGGGTCGACCCCGGTTCCTCTACCTCGACGAGCCGACCACCGGGCTCGACCCGAAGAGCCGCATCGACCTGTGGGACATGATCCGCCGCCTGGTGGCCGACGGCACCACGGTGCTGCTCACCACCCAGTACCTCGAGGAGGCGGACCAGCTCGCCGACGAGATCGTGGTGATCGACCGCGGCCTGGTCATCGCCGCCGGATCCCCGCTCCAGCTCAAGACCAGGGTGGGCGGCCAGGTGCTGGTGGCCAGGCCCGCCGATCCCGCCGACCTGGCAGCCACCCAGCAGATCCTGTCCGGGTTCGCCGCCGACGGTGAGGATGCCCACAACGACGGCCAGACGGTCACCGTCGGCATCGCCGAGCGGTCGGCGTTGGGTCGGGCGGTGCGCCGGCTCGACGACGCCGGCATCGTCGTCGACGACCTGTCGATGCGCCGCCCCAGCCTGGACGAGGTGTTCCTGGCCATCACCGGCCACACCACCGAGGAGACCACCGAGCTCGACGACATCGCAGACAGGAGCCGCGCATGACCGCAACCACCTACACCGAGCAGGCGAGGGAGTCGGTGATCGCCAACACCCTCTCCATCGACAGACGCAACCTGCTGCACATCAAGGCCAATCCGGAGCAGATCGTGGAGATGACGATCCAGCCGCTGATGTTCCTGGTGCTCTTCGTCTACGTGTTCGGCGGGGCGATCGCCGGCTCCAGCGCCGAGTATCTGCAGTTCGCCCTCCCCGGCATCCTGGTGCAGGGCACGCCTTCACCCCGTTCACCACGGCGTTGGGGCTGAACGGCGACTTCTCCCGGGGTCTCATCGACAGGTTCCGATCGCTGCCCATCGCCCGCTCGTCGGTGATCGGCGGCCGCATCCTGGCCGACGGGGTGCGGATCGTGTGGAGCGCCCTGATCATGATGGGCTTCGGCGTGCTGCTCGGGTTCCGCTTCGGTGGAGGGATGCTCGGTGCTCTCGGCGCCCTGGCCATCGTCACCGCCTTCGGGATCGCCATGTGCTGGCCGATGGCCTTCATCGGGGTCACCGCCAAGACCCCGGAATCGGTGAACTCGTGGGGGTTCATGATCATCCTGCCCCTGACGTTCCTCAGCTCGGCGTTCGTGCCGACGGACACCATGCCCGGGTTCCTCAAGGCGGTCGCCGACGCCAACCCGATCACGGCCGTCATCGATGCCGCCCGCGGGTTGATGCTCGGTGGTCCGGTTGCCGACCCGGTGGTGAAGTCGGTGCTGTGGCTGGTGGCGATCGTGGCGGTGTTCGCCCCGCTGACCATCTCCCGCTACCGCAAGCGGATCTGAGGCTGCGTCCCGGCGAGTTCCGAGACGCCCCCGGTCAGGAACAACCCCCAGCTTGCGAACTTTGAGCGCCTCACCCCGCCTGACGGTGTGAGGCGCTCAAAGTTCGCGTCGCGCGTCAGGAGCCGTAGCCCTCCTCGAGCAGGACGTCTCCGTCGACGGTTCGGTAGTAGACCCGCCACTGGTGGTAGACGGCGAGGTAGTGGTCGTAGCGGTCCATCGCCTCGGCGTGGGCGATGACCGCGGTCACATAGAGGTCGCTGTGGTTGTAGGCCCACAGGGCGCCCTCCAGATCGCCGGGGGCGCCATGGGCCACCAGGTAGCGGGCGGCGGCGGCGATGGCGTCGCCCGGGTCCTCGATGTCGCCCTGACCGTACGCGTCCCATGTGCTGGGGAGGAACTGCATCGGGCCGCGGGCGCCGGCGTGGCTGTCGCCCAGGATGCGGCCGAAGCGGGTCTCGACCAGATGGATGGCGGCGAGCACGTTCCACGGGACGCCGAACTCGGTCTCGGCGTCGGTGTAGTAGCCGCGCAGCTCGTCGAGGGGAGGTGGGGCGACGATCCGCCAGCCCGGAAGCGCCGGCTGTGGTGAGGTGAGCCGGCGGAGCTGGGTGCCCGCCAGCAGGTTCAGGTCGAAGGCCTCCCGCAGCTCCGGGGGGACCTGCTCCCTGGCGGCGTCCTGCCAATCGGGATGGACCACCAGATCGCGGTACGCCTGCTGCTGCAGCCACGCCCAGTTGGGGAAGTCCTGCGGTGGGGTGGCGGGGTCGGCTAGGGCGGTCTCGGCGATGGCGAGGGCGACGGCCAAGTCATCGCCACGGGTGAAGGGGGCCACGTCGGCGGGCGGCAACGGGCCGGGCGGTGTCGTCGAGGTGATGGTGGTCGCGGCGAGGGTGGTGGGTGTCGGGAGCGAGGTGGTCGGGAGGTTGGTGGCCGTCGGGGGTGGCGCCATCGTGGTGGAGGTGGCCAACGAGGTCACGGTTGACGGAGCCGCCGCGGTGCGGTCGCCGCTCCCGCCGCATCCGACAGCGGTGGCCGCCAGAACGGCGACGGCGACCGCGAAAGCACGAGACCGGAGGGAGGGCACGCCGTCCACTGTAGGGACCAGGGGAGCGGGGCTTCGGGCGGCGTGCCCCCGACCAGGATCGCCGCCGTCACCGCAGCCGGGCCGAGGAGCGTGGTGTGGCTGTGGCGATACGGCGTGCGACTTGTCGCCACCCGGTTAGGGAGGACCCCCAGCTTGCAACTTTGAGCGCCTCACCCCGTCAGGCGGAGTGAGGCGCTCAAAGTTCGCGTCGCGGTCCTGGACACGGCGAGATCTGTATTGTCAAGAGCTATGAGCTGTAGAGTGGCCGGATGATCGAAGAGACCACCGGGGACGCCATCGAAACCATCGCCGCCCTGGCCGATCCCACCCGGCGCGCCCTGTACGAGATGGTGGTGGAGGCCGACCGGCCGGTGGGACGGGACGAGGCCGCAGAAGCCGTGGGGGTGGCTCGGCAGACGGCGGCCTACCACCTCGATCGGCTCGCCGACGATGGTCTGGTTGAGATCGAGTACCTGCGGCTCACCGGCCGTACCGGCCCCGGGGCGGGCCGGCCCGCCAAGCTCTACCGGCGATCCGCCGTCGAGCACGGGGTGACCCTGCCACCACGCCGCTACCAGCTCGCCGCCCGCATCCTGCTCGCCGCAGTTGCCTCGGGGACGGTCGACACCGCCGACCTCGCCGGCGCCGCCCACCGCATCGGCGAGGAGATGGGCGACGGGGACCTCGACCACGCCCTGCGCGCCACCGGGTACGAGCCGTCCGCGCGCGACGGGGAGATCCGGTTCCGCAACTGCCCCTTCCACGCCCTGGTCGAGGAGGACCGGCAGACCACCTGTGCCCTCAATCACGCCCTGGTGGAAGGGATGATCGAACGTACCGGCGACGATCGAAAGGCCTACCTCGAGCCGGAGGAGGGCTTCTGCTGCGTCAGGGTCCGTCCCGGCTGAGCCTCAGCCGGAGACGCTCCCGGTGCGGGCGGCTCCTACAACTTTGATCGGCTCCGAACGGTCGCCCTGGTACACCAGGCAGTGCGCCCGCTCGTCTGCGATCAACTGCAGGTATGGCGGGAACGTCTCCAGCCGCCACGGGGTCGACCCGAGCGGGTTCGCCCCGACGTACGCCTCGAACAACGGGGTGCACAGCTCGTGGGCGGCAACCGCTAGCGTGCTGGGGTCGCCAAGACCGCTCAGGGGCACGGTCCCGATGGACTCGTACTGGTGCGGATCGTTGCAGTCGACCACCTCCACCGTGCTCCGCACCTCGTAGCGGACGCCGCCCCGCACGATCAGCGATGACAGCGAGTCCTGGAAGCAGGTCCCCGCCTCGAGCCGGGAGGCGGGCAGCCACGGATCGTTGGTGAGGTTCCAGACGAACAGCCCGATGAGTCCGAGGAGGAACCCGAGCCACGACGAGCGCCGTGCCCAACGTCGCCGCTTCTCCCTGCGGGCGACCATGGCGATCTCCACCGGGTCGAGCGGACGTCCCGAGAAATGTCCGTAGCGGTGCGGGTGGGCGACCCATTCGACGTGGGCTTCGTTGGCCGAGGCGCTGACCGTCACCGACCTCGACCCGACACCCCCGCCCCTGAACGGCGCCACGGGGTCGTATCCCTTCGGCGCCACCGATATCTCGGATGGCTCGAGGATCAGGTACTCGGAGAGGTTCCCGAGCTCACGTCCGGTGTCATCCGAACGGGTCTGTTCGTCCATGGCGACCCATTGTGCCCCAATCGGTGCCGGCGTGGGGCGGCGGATCAGACGCCGGAGCTCCGGGCCGATCCGGTCACCGTGCCCGGTTCGCCCGGATTGGCCTGATCCTGCTGGAACACCAGGCAGTTGACGACCCGGTCGCCCGGCCAGCTCTCCCGCAGCGGGACCAGCGGGGTGAGGTACCACAGCGAGCTCTGGTAGTCCAAACCAACATAGGGCTCGAACCGAGGGAGGCACTGGTCGAATCCGATCTGGTGGATCGCGCTCTCGCCCGGGTAGGGGCCGTCGGGCAACTCGACGTTGGCGATGACCTCGTAGACGTGGGGCTCGGTGCAGTCGGCGGTCTCGACCCGTGCCACCTCGGTGCCCTCGAACTCGTGGAAGCAGTCGCCGACGTTCAGATCCCGCACATCGGACCCCGAGGCGAAACGGTTGGCGAGGAACATGCCGCCGGCGGCGAGGAGAGCGATCAGGATCGCCGCCGAGAGGACCCCGCCCCGGCGCGAGCCCTGCCTCGGCTCGCCGGGGGGAGGTGCCGGTGGTGCGGTCCCGGGCGAGGGGTATGCGGGTGGCGGCAGATCGGTGGAGACGGGGAGCGGGGGCGGGGTGTCCACCGGCGGCTGCCACCGAGCATCGAACCGGTCCGACCGGTCGACGGTTTGGTACGACCCCTCGCCGGGTGGCTCGACCGGTTCTCGCGTCTCCGGGTCCATCGGTACCTCGATGTCGTCCCGGTCGAAGCTGCGGGTGGTGGGGACGTAGCCCTCGAGCGGGTCGTCGTCGTAGACGTCCTCCTTGGCCCGACGGATCAGCTCCTCGGAGGAGACGTTGGGGACGAGATCATCGTCCGGCGTGCGGTCGTCCGGCGTGCGGTCGTCGGTCACGCCTCGCCCCCCCGGCCCGGCGGTCGATGCCGGGTCAACTCTGGCCGTAGGCCGGGATGGCGGCGCCGTTGATGACGGCCGAGGCCGGGCTGGCCAGGAAGTCGACCACGGCGGCGATCTCTGACGGCTTGGGCCAGTGCACATAGTCGGCGTAGGGGAGGGTGGCCCGTGTGGCGTCGGTGTCGATGACGGCGGGGAGGATGGCGTTGGAGGTGATGGAGGTGCCCTCCAGCTCGGAGGCGACGCTCTTCACCAGGGCGATCACCCCCGCCTTGGCGACGTTGAAGGCCGCCTGGCCCGTCGGGGTGTCGAAGGCGGCCCTGCTGGCGACGGCGATGATGCGGCCCCATTCGGCCTCGAGTAGATGGGGAATGGCGGCCCGGATGGTGTAGAAGGCCGACCGCAGGTTGAGGTCGAGCATCCGGTCGAAGCGGACGTCGTCGGTTTCCGCCACGTCGCGGCCTCCCGCCCAGCCACCCACCAGCGAGCAGACCACATTGATCTGGCCGAACGTCGCCGCCGTCTCCTTCATGAACCGGTTCACCGCCTCGCCGTCGGTGCAGTCGACTCGACGGAGCAGCAACCGTTCGTCGTCCAGGTCCAGGTTCTCCTCGAGCTCGGTGGCCTCATCCGGGACGAGATAGGTCACCGCCAGCCGGAAATTGCGACGCACCAGCATCGGTACCAGCACCCGGCCGAGCTGGCCGGTCCCGCCGGTGACAATGGCGACGTGATCGGTGTCCATCACCCCGAGGTTAGCCGTGGGTAAGCGGTTCTTCCCGATCTGCGGTCAGGGTGTGAGCCGTTTGAAGGCCTCGGCGGGACCGATGCCGGCGGCGGCGCCGACGGTACGGGCCCGGTCGGCGATTGACGAGGCGAAGGTAGCCCGCTCCACCTCGCCGAGATGGGCGTCTCCCATGGTGGTGGCGCCCTGCGACGAGTGGCACAGCAGCGCCTCGATCTTGGCGGCGACGTGGATCGGCTCCCAGTGGTCGGGGGCGTCGGTGGCGAAGAGCAGCATCGCCGCAGGTCGGTGGGCGTCGAGCGCCTGCTCGGGGAAGAACAGATGGTCGCGGGCGGCGACGATCCCGTCGACGGCGCCCCACCCGGTGACCCGGTGGTCGGGGTGGAGCTGGTAACGCTGCCACGGATCGTGGCTGAACACCACGTCGGGGCGGGTACGCCGGATGTGGGCGCACAGCTCGGCGCGCAACGCCATCGAGTACTCCAGCTCGCCGTCGACGTGGTCGAGGTGGATCACCTCCCCCGCACCCAGGGCGACGGCGGCCGCCGCCTGCTCGGCCTTACGGGTGGACACCAACCGGGCCGGGTCGACTTCCCGGTCCCAGGTCCCCTTCGACCCGTCGGTGGCCACCAGCATGGTGACGTGGCAGCCGGCGGCGGCCCATCGCGCCAGGGTCCCCCCGGCGCCGAACTCGATGTCGTCGGGATGAGCGCCGATGGCCAGCGCCCGATCCGGGACCTCGAGCGGCGTCACCTCGGGAGGGAGGTCGGTCACGGCGTCACCGGAGCGGGGGAGAGCAGGCTGATCAGCCAATCCGGCGCCCCCAGGGCGAGCACGGTGACCAGATCGGCGGGGGTGTCGAGGTCGAGGGCGAGCCCCGCTCGGGTGATCACGGCGGCGCCGGGGGCCTGCGCCAGATGCCGGTGGAAGCTGCCCGGACCGTAGGAGAACCGCATCGGGTCGACGCCGGCGACCAGGTTGGTGCCTCCATCACGGGAGGGGGCGAACACCACCCGTGCGGCCGCATCCCAGGCGGCGGTCAGGTCGTCGACACCCAGCAGGGGGAGGTCGGCGTGGACCACCGCCCACGAGCGGGGGCTTGCCGCCACCACCACCGCCGCCGCCCCGTCCAGCCCAACACCGGCCGGTTCGACCAGCACGTCCCATCCCCCGGCCCGGGCCCAGGCGGCAACGCCCCGGTCGCCGGTGACCACCAGCGCGGTCGCTCCCGAGGCGGCGATGGTGACCAGGGTGTTGGCGGCGATGGCCCGTCCCAACCGGGATCGCGTGGCGGCGTCGACGGTGGGCCCGAGCCGCCGCTTGGCCACCCCGAACGGCTTGATCGGCACCCCGACCAGGTTGGGGATCATGGCGAGGGCCGGCGGCAGCGGAGCATGGCCGGGGGAGCCTACCCACCGGCCGGGCCGTCACCGCTCGGGCCCGTAGGGGCAGGCAGCGGCACAATGACGACGGCGCCGCTCATCTCTTCGAACTTCAGCGGGGTACTCGCCAGGGGTACGCAGAACCTTAGGTTCGCCGCCTGGGGCCACCCCGGCCTCGAACTTCAGCGGATTGCGTGTCGTGGCGACACGCAGGAACCTTAGGTTCGCAGTTCCGCCCCAACGGCCGTGGTCCGCCGGCCGTGGTCGCCGGGCCGGCGCCGGCCTACCGTGGCAGGGACGAGAGGAGCCTTCGATGCGTTTCGGTGTGTTCGTACCCCAGGGGTGGCGTTGCGACCTGGCAGGCCTCCCGGTCGCGGAGCATTGGCCGCTGATCGTTGAGACCGCCCGCACCGCCGAAGCCCTCGGTTACGAGTCGGTATGGGTCTACGACCACTTCCACACCGTGCCGGTCCCCACCCAGGAGGTCACCTACGAGGCATGGACCATGATGGCGGCGCTGGCCGCGGTCACCGGCACCATCCGGCTTGGCCAGATGTGCACCTGCAACGGATACCGGTCGCCCAGCTACCTGGCCAAGATGGCGGCATCGATCGACGTGATCTCGGGGGGCAGGCTCGAGGTGGGGATCGGCGCCGGCTGGTACCAGGACGAGTTCGCCGGGTACGGCTACCCCTTCCCCAAGCCATCCGTCCGTCTCGGCGAGTTGGGCGAGGCCGTCGAGATCATGCGGCGGTTGTGGACCGAGGACGAGGTCTCGTTCGACGGCAAGCACTACCGGCTCGACGGGGCGATCTGCCGCCCCCGTCCGATCCAGCAGCCCCACATTCCTTTCTGGATCGCCGGTGGAGGCGAGCAGGTCACCCTACGCATCGCCGCCCGGTTCGCCTCCGCCACCAACTTCGGGGAGAGCCCCGAGCTGTTCGCCCGCAAGTCGGCGGTGTTGGCCGGGCACTGCACCGACGTGGGCGCCGACTACGACCGGATCGTTCGGTCGAGCAACTTCAACGTGGTGTGCGAGGCGACCGAGGCGGACGTCGCCTCCCGGTTGGACTGGATCACCGAGCGCTACACCCCGCTGGTCGGCGCCGACAAGGCGGCCGACGTCCGCGCCCAGTACACCGCGATGGCCGGGACACCCGAGCAATTGATCGAGCGATTCCGGGAATGGCAGGGGGTCGGCCTCAGCTACGCCATCATGTTCTTCCCCGAGATCGCCTTCGACCGGTCAGGGATCGAGCGGTTCGCCACCGAGGTCGCCCCTGCCCTCCGATGAGTGAGCGGATTGGCACCACCTAAGCTCGGTCCGTGAAGCGCAAGACCAAGATCATCGCCACCCTCGGTCCGGCCGTCGCCTCGTACGAGGCGGTGCGCTACCTGGTGGCCGCAGGCATGAACGTGGCCCGGCTCAACTTCTCGCACGGCGACCACGCCGTCCACGAGGAGTTCTTCGGTTGGGTGAGACGAGCCGGCGAGGAGCTGGAGGAGGCGGTCGCCGTCCTCCAGGACATCCAGGGCCCCAAGCTCAGGGTGGGCACGTTCCCCCGCGGCGCCATCAACCTCGACGCCGGCGAGGAGGTGACCCTGGTGCCGGACGAGGGTCAGGGGAGCGACTCCAGGATCCACGTCGCCTACCTGGCGGACGCCGATCTCGACGCCGGCGACCCGGTGGTGATGTCCGACGGGTTGATCAGCTTCGAGGTGCTCCGCCGCCGCGGTTCGGACGTGGTGGTGCGCTGTACCCAGGGTGGAGAGCTGGCCGATCACAAGGGGGTCGCCTTCCCCGGGACCGCGCTCCAGGTGCCGGCCATCACTCCCAAGGACGAGGACGACCTGGCGTTCGGGGCCGCTATCGGGGTCGACCTGGTCGCCGCCTCCTTCGTGTCATCCGCCGCCGATCTTCGCCAGATCCACCGCTTGATCCCGGGCACCCCCGTCATCGCCAAGATCGAGAGCGCCGTCGGCTACGCCAACCTCGACGACATCCTGACCGAAGCCCACGGCGCCATGGTGGCCAGGGGCGATCTGGGGGTCGAGCTGTCGATGGAGAGCGTCCCCAGGGCCCAGAAGGACATCCTGGCCCGCACCAACGCCAAGGCCAGGGTGTCGATCACGGCCACCGAGATGCTGGAGTCGATGACGCACTCGCCCCGGCCGACCAGGGCCGAGGTAACCGACGTCGCCACCGCGGTGCTCGACGGCTCGGATGCGGTGATGCTGTCCGCCGAGACGGCGGTGGGGGGGTACCCGATCCGGGCCGTGCAGATGATGGACCGCATCTGTCGCGAGGCGGAGCGCAGCCCCGACTACGGCCGCGGCCCCGAGATCCACTTCCTCGAGGACCGGGCCCGGTTCGCATCCGCCACCGCCCAGGCCTGCGTCGACGCCGCCACCAATCTGGGGCTGGAGGCCATCGTCGCCTTCACCGAGAGCGGGTCGACCGCCCGGCTGATCTCCAAGTACCGGCCCAAGGCGGATATCTTCGCCTACACCCCGCACGAGCGGACCTACCGGCGGATGGCGCTGTACGCGGGGGTGACCCCGCTGTCCTTCCGGGCGGTCGACTCGACCGACCAGATGATCACCTACGCCGAGCAGAACCTGGTCGCATCGGGGATCCTCAAGCCGGGCGACGGTGCGGTGATGGCGGCCGGGATTCCTCCCAACCAGAGCGCGTCGACCAACCTGATGAAGCTGCACACCGTCGGCGAGACCGTGATCGGCGTGCCCGGCGGGGACTGACCGGGACCGCGCCGGACCGGGCGCTACCATCGGGGCGCGTCGCCGCCAGGGAGGACCGTGGGCCAGCCGATCAAGGTCAGCGTCACCAACGCCGACGACGTGCTGTTGATCGACGCCGATCGCAGCATCACCGGCCAGGACGGGTCGGCCTACGGATCGGCCGCCGAGGCCAAGGCCGACCAGCGCTTCCCCGGGGTACTCGCCGCCCGGCTCTTCGCATCGGACCCGGCCATCGACCACGTGTTCATCGCCTCCAACCAGATCGTGGTGCGACGGCTCGGCGGCTGGGACGACCAGGGCAGCGAGTCTGCCGCCTCGATCGTCGAGGACTTCTTCCTCTTCTACCGAGAGGGCGTCTGACCCTGGTCGCCTCGGGGCAGCCTGAGATCCGGCGAACCTCAGGTTCCTGGGTGTCGTGGCGACACCTAATCCGCTGATGTTGGTCGAGCGGCGGCCGTTTTGCGGCGAACCCAAAGGTTCTCCGTACCCCTGGCGAGTCCAATCCGCTGAAGTTCGGCGATCGGGGGCAACCGGAACCTAGGGGGCGATCGTTGGCGGTGGCGGCACCGTTGTCGGTGGCGGCGTGGTGGTGGGTGGCGGCTCGGTCGTGGTCGGTGGAGCGGTGTAGACCCCGACCGTCACGGTGATCGCCGTGCCCCTGGCCACATATACCCCGGAGGCGGTGCTCTGGCTCTGCACGATCCCGTCGTCGCCGGCGCTCCCCACCGACACCGTGCCGCCGTCGGCGATGGTCAGCCCGGCGTCGGCCAACCGGGCCTGCGCTTCTGCGTAGGTGAGCCCGACCACGGTGGGTACCGGGACCGGGCAAGTTTGGGTGGAGCCCGGCATGTCGCACGGATGCACCCTGATGATGGTGGGGATGGGCTGGTAGACGTGGGTCCAGGTCTGCGACGAGGTGTCGCCGTTCCTGAAGGTGATGGTTCTGGTGACGTCGACGGTCCACCCCCCCGATCCGGTGGTGGCGACGATCTCGGTGCCGGGCGGCACAACCGAATCGGCCTGGTAGGTGGTGGTCGGCTCGGTGGGGTTGCGGCGATCGGAGCGGTCGGAGGTGCAGTCCCTGCCGCCGTTGTTGCCGTAGAAGGTCACGGTCACCGCATTGTCCGATGCGTACGCCTTGATCAGGATCAGAGCGTCCGAGTCGTTGCGGAAGCGCAGATCCGGCGACGGCCACGAGATGGTCGCCTCCCGCCCCTCGGGGTAGCGGGAGAAGTAGTAGCTGTGCGGGGTGTGGGTGACGTCCTCATAGCAGCCGAAGAACACGGCGTTGAAGAAGGTGGTGGCGAACTGGCTGACCCCGCCGCCGATGTCGTCGACGATCTCGCCGGCGAGGATCATCGGCGCCGGCAGATACCCCTTCTCCTCGGTGCGGGGCCCGACGGCGTCGTTGAGCGAGAAGGTCTGTCCCGGCCACACGATCGTGTTGTTGATGTCGGCGGCGATGAGCTTGATGTTGGTGACCCGCGACTCGCAGCATCTGTACTCGGTGGTGAACGAGCTCATCAGCTCGATCGGCTCCATCGCCTCGGCCTCGGCGGTGGTGAACTCGGGTCGGGCACCGACGGCGAACGGGAAGTCGCCGGTGCCGGGGCCCAGCGACACGTCGGCCAGGGCCGCTGCCACGAGGGAGATGTCGAGCACCTTCCCCCGCCTGCCCTCCCGCAATGTCACCGAGCCGTCGGACTGGACCAGGAACTCGGCGTTGCGTGGCGGCTGCTCGATCTCGTCGTGGCGCGGCTCGAGGAAGGCGAGCAGTACCTCCTCGTCGAAGCCGAGCTCGATCCGGGCCGGCTCGTCGTCCGGCACGGTCGAAACCAGGGCGCTGCCCAGCGTCTCCCGGTCGAACTCGACCACCAGCTCGGGATCCTCGGCGGTGAGGGTCACCGGCGCGCCGATCATCCGGTTCGCCTCGATGACGGCGGTGTCGACATCGGCGTCGGTGATCCGGGGGACCAGGGTGGCGGTGGGGATGTCCCTCCGGGTGCGGGCCGCCTGGACCAGCGAGGCGGCCACGATCTCCCGCGCCCGATCACGGTCGATCCCCACCCCCTCCACCGGGTACACCGGCCTGGCCCGGCCGTCCCTGACCCTGACCCCGCCCTGGTTGGCGGGCTGCCCGATGGCGGTGGTCTCCCACGAGTCGAACACACCCTCGAGCGCCACATCGTCCCAGATGATCTCGGTGGGAACCACCACGGTCGACCCGAAGGCGCGCACCCATGCGGCGAACCGGTCGAAGAAGCCGCCGCCGCGGCGGGCGGTGAAGGCCATCACAACGGCCGACTCCTCGTCCATCTCGAGGGCGAGCAGGCGCGGATCGAGGTCGAAGTCGGTCTCCTGGACGGTGAACGGAGCCGGACTCTGCCGCAGGGCGCGCTCACGTGCCCGAAGCGCCTGGAGGGCGTCCTCGGGGCTCATCCCGCCGATGTGCACCCCCGCTACCGTGACGTTTGGGGCGATCTCGCCCTCGTTGAGAGCGTCCGCCATGGCAAAGATCCCCAAAGGGAGGAGGAGCAAGCCGGCTATGACAGCGCCTGGCAACGCCAGGCGGTAGTGATGGTTCATTTGCTCGGATGCGTCGAAAGGGGTGGCCCGCGGGCCGGATTGTACCCCGCGCCCGGAGAGATCTGTCATATGCGGGTTGTACGCTCGGCAGCATGTTCACGTTCCCGGAAGTGGCGGCCGGCGACCCCATCCGGGTATCCGCAACGGCCTACCGCATCTGGCTGCAGTGCCCCGAGCAGGCGCGCAACTACCTCGACGTTACGGTCGCTCACGAGCGCCGTTACCAGCCGGAAACCATCGACACGTTCCGGGGGTCCCTGGCGCACCGCATCTTTGCCCGCCACCTCGTCGACGGCCCCATCGCCGATGACGCCTTCGAGCGCGTGTGCCGTCAGGAGAGCGGCACCGGGCCGATGCCGATGAAGATGGGCAGCCTGGGTCTCAAGCCATCCCAGTTCAAGGCGCTCACCTTCGAGCTCGCGGACGAGTACCAACGCTTCCAACGGCTCGCCGTCGAGGGATTCCAAGCCGCCGAGGTCGGGTTGGTCGTCGAGGCGGTGGAAGGGGTGACCCTGGTGGGGAGGGTCGACGCCGTGTTCGACCTGGCCGAGGGCGGGGTCGCCCTGGTCGACTGGAAGACCGGGGAGCTGGGCGACGCCCAACCCCAGCTCGATTTCTATGCCGCCCTGTGGGCGCTCCGCCATGGCGAGGTGCCGGCCAGGGTCGAGGCTGCTTCGGTGCGGACCGGCGAGCGGTTCGAGGACCATCCCAGTGTCGCCGGGGTCGAGGCCACCCTGGACATGGTCGCCGATCTGGTCACCTCGGTGCGCCGGGCGCTCGCCTCCGGCACCGAGTTGGAGCGCCAGGGTGGCCCCAACTGCCGCTTCTGCCCGATCCTCACCGGATGCCCCGAGGGAGCAACTGCGGTGAACTTGGCCTTTCCCGTTCGGGGGAGGGCTCGCTGATCGCGGCTGCCATACTCCTTCGGTTGTGTCGGATTCTCCGCGGGCGCTGCTCGCTCTCCATGCCCATCCCGATGACGAGAGCTCCAAGGGAGCGGCCACCGTCGCCGGCACCAGCGCCGACGGGGTCCGCTGTGTCCTGATCACGGCCACCGGCGGGGAGGCAGGTGACATCCTCAACCCTGCCATGGACCGCCCCGAGGTCAGGGACAACCTGGCGGAATGCCGGGCCAAGGAGCTGGCCGAGGCGGCGGCCATCATCGGGTACCACGAGGTGATCGAGCTCGGTTACCGCGACTCGGGGATGCCGGACAGCCCGGACAACGCCAACCCGCAGGCCCTGGTCAACGCCCGGTTCGACGAGGTACTGGCCAAGGTGGTGGCCGAGGTGCGTCGAGTCCGGCCGACGGTCATGCTCGGATACGACTCCCACGAGCGGTACCCGCATCCCGACCACCTGCTCGTCCATCGCCTCGGGCTGGCCGCATACGAGGCCGCCGCCGATGCGGCGCGCTTCCCCGAGGCTGGGGAGCCATGGTCGGTCGACCGGCTCCTCGCCCCGGTGTTCACGGTCCGCCGGCTGATGGCCCTCCACGACGCCGCCGTAGCCAACGGCATCGACTCGCCGTACGCCGACCGGATCGGCTCGTTCGACCCGGCCTACGAGGAGGGCAAGCGGCTGATCGCCGTCCCCGTTCACGACACGATGGCCATCGGCCGTGAGGCCCTGAGGGCCCACCGCACTCAGGTCGACCCGGACGGGCACTGGTTCTCGATCCCGATCGAGCTGGCCATCGCCGCCTATCCGTACGAGGACTTCGAGGTGCTGGCGGCCCGGGTCCCGCTCCCCGACGCCGCCGCCGACCTGTTCGCCTGAGCCTGCGAGGCGGCGGTTACCCGGCTCGACGGCGGTGTGGTTCAATCAGCCGATGCGCACCACCGCCGATCTCCGCCGCCACCTGGGTGCGTTGATCGCGGCGTTGGAGCCGGTGGCGGGCGATGGCGGGCGGGCGGCGGCGGTCGCCGGGGACACCGTCGACCGGATCCGGGCACAGACCCTTCCCCGGATCGACCACCCGGACCGACCGCTGGTGGTGGCCGTCTCCGGGCTCACCGGGGTGGGCAAGTCGACCCTGGTCAATGCCCTCACCGGGGCCGACCACTGCACGGTCGGTCCGCTGCGACCCACCACCACCGCGCCGACGGTGGTTGCCGGCCATGGAGCCAGGGGCGATGGCGTCGTCTTCGCACCGGGCCCGCTGACCGATGCGGTCACCCTGGTCGACCTGCCGCCCGGGGCGGGGAGCGAGCTGGCCCCGGAGGCCGATCTCCACCTGTTCGTCACCACCCCCTCCCGGTATGCCGACGCCGAGGGCTGGGATCATCTCACCAGGCTCACCGGGTTGGCGATCCCCACCTGGGTGGTGGTGATGCGGATCGACGACGGCGACGATGTCGTGATCGCCGATCTGGAGCGCCGGCTCGACGAGGCCGGGCTCGACCTGCCCGTGGTGCCGGTGCCCGATCTCGCAGACGATCGGGGCGCCTCCAAGGAGCTGGCCGACATGCTCGCCGCCCACGCCGAAGGACCCGGGATCGCGGTCGATCGGGAGCGCATCGCCGCCCTGGCCCAGCGGGCCGGCTCGGCGGCGGCCGATCTCCGGTCGCGGCGGACCGCAGGCGACGAGCTGCGCCGCGCCGTCGACGCCGCCTACGCCCCGGTGGTGACAGCAGCCGAGGACCTGGCTCGTCCCGAGCAACTCGGCGGTGCCCTCGACCGCCCCTGGGAGGAGATAGCCGACCGGCTCGCCCTGGTGCTCACCCATCGCATCGGCGCTGCCGCCGAGGCCGCCGCCGGGCGCTGGGCCGCCCACCCGACTGGGGCCGTGCTGGTGAGCGGTGACGGCGTGGGGCTGTGGCGCCACGGGGCAGACACCAGCCTGCTGGCCCGGGACCGCCTCTTGGCGTGGCCGGACGCCGCCGACGAGCTGGTCGCCTCCCGGCTCCGCCTCCGGCGTTGGTGGCACCGCCGGACACCCGACGCCGAGGTGGCCGCGCTGGTGAGGCGGAAGGCGCTCGGCGCCGGGATCGAGGTCGGTTGGCGGTTGCGGCCCCGGTTCTCCAACCCGGTCGAGGTCGTGGCAGGACAGGCCGCCAACCTTCTGGCCGACATCGCCTCCGGGATCGTGGTCACCGACAAGCAGCGCTTCATCGACAGGCTCGATCCCGTCGATCCCGCCCGGATCGAGCAGATCGAGCGGGCATCGGCCGCGGTGCTCGACACCCTGGACCAGATGGGAGGCGGCGGCGATGCGTGATCTCCAGGAGCTGTTCGACGCCGTCGACCTGACCATCGGCGCCGCCGTCGGGGTGGTACCCGAACCCGCCGTCATCGCCGCCGCCGAGGCGATGCGACACCTGCGGGGAAGGCGGGGCTACCACGGGTCCACCCTGGTGGTGGCGCTGGGCGGCGGCACCGGGAGCGGCAAGTCGAGCCTGCTCAACGCCATCGCCGGCGAGGACATCGCCACCTCGGGGCGAATCCGTCCCACCACCGACCGCCCCCTCGCCTGGATCCCTGCATCTGCGGGCGACGCCATCGACCGGCTGCTCGACGACCTTGACATCGACGACCGCCACCGCCACGACCGCGACCCTGGAGTGGCCCTCCTCGACCTGCCCGACATGGACTCGGTCGCCCTCGCCCACAAGGAGACGGTGGAGCGGATGATGACAAAGGTCGATGCGCTGCTGTGGGTACTCGACCCCGAGAAGTACCACGACGAGACCCTGCACCGCGGCTTCCTGGCCCCGTTGGCGGCCCACGCCGAGCAGACCGTGTTCGTGCTCAACAAGATCGACCGCATCGACCCCGGCGACAGGCCCGCCGTGGTCGCCGATGTCGAGGACACGCTCATCGGCGACGGCTATCCCGACCCGGGGGTGTTCCCCATTGCCGCCTCGCCGGATGACGGGTTGCCGGTGGGGATCGAGGACCTGGTCCAGTTCCTCGAGACCGAGCTCGACCACAAGCGCGCCGCCCACGGCAAGCTGCTCGCCGACATCGCCGGTGTGGTCAAGAGCCTCGCCTTCGAGGCCGATGTGTGGGAGGGCGCCGACATCGGGCTCGCCGAGCGCTGGCCCATCGCCCGCGACGCCGCCCTGGCCGCCCTCGACCCACGCTCGGCGCTCCCCGACGAGGACGCCGCCTGCCGGATCGAGGACCTGGTGGCGGCCTTCGCCACCGAGACCACCGCCCTCGGCCCCCAGCTCAGGGCCCGGCTGAGCCACGACGTCGCCGAGCAGGTCGTGGCCGACGCCCGGCTCGCCATGTCGGGACCCGACCCCACCTCCGCCACCGCCCTGCTCGACCGGCGCATCGCCGGGCCCATCGCCGAGGTGGCGGCGCCCCGGGCCCGCTTCGCCGCCATCGCCGCCTACGCCCACATCGGCGCTCGCCAACTCGCCGCCCGCGACGAGGTGATGACGTGGTGATCGCCGCCGTAACCCCGCTGGAGGAGGGCCTCGTCGTCACCGCGGTGGTGGTGGCGGTCGCCGCCGTCGTATGGGCG
Organism: Acidimicrobiia bacterium; assembly: GCA_051002015.1. Taxonomy (GTDB): domain Bacteria; phylum Actinomycetota; class Acidimicrobiia; order Spongiisociales; family UBA5794; genus JACDBE01. The sequence goes on along the minus strand of JBPCMS010000035.1, from coordinate 12,121 downwards.
CTGCTCACCAGGGCCGGTCACCGCTTCGTGGGCCGGATCGAGGCCAGACGGGAGGAGGAGGGAACGATCGTTGCCGGGGAGCGAGCGCAGCGCACCAAGACCCTGTGGTCGATGCTCCGGATGTTCCTCTTCGTCGTCATGACCGTCTCCGTGGTGCTGGTGCTGCTCAGCGTGTGGGGGGTGCCCACCGGCCCCCTGATCGCAGTGGGATCGGTGCTGGGGATCGCCGTGGGTTTCGGTGCCCAGGACTTCATCAGGGACGTCATCGCCGGGGTGCTGATCGTCGCCGAGGGGCAGTACTCCATCGGGGACACGGTGCGCATCGCCGGGGTGGAGGGCGAGGTGGAGGCGATCCGGCTGCGCACCACGGTGCTGCGCCAGGCCGACGGCAACCTTCACCACGTTCCCAACGGGCAGATCGAGGTGACCACCAACCTCACCCAGGAGTTCAGCCAGGTGATCGTCGACCTCGGGGTGTCTTACGACACCGATCTGGATCGGGTGATGGCTGTCGTCGCCGACGAGATGGCGGCGTTCGCCGACGACCCTGGATGGCGGCGGCGTTTCCTGGCGGAACCAGAGCTGCTCGGGGTCGAGGAGCTCGCCGCCTGGGCGATCAAGCTGCGGGTGGTGCTCAGGGTGGAGCCCGACGCCCGCCTCGACACCAAGCGGGAGTTCCTGCGTCGCATCAAGGCCCGGTTCGACCGTGAGGGCATCGTGATCCCGTCCCCTCATGGCCTGGCGCCGACGGTCCCGCCCGAAGAGGAAAAGTTCGACGCGTAGCCCCGGCCGGTCAGCTCTCCTCGGCCCCCGGGGTCATCACCATCAGGGCACCGGGCACCGGGGTCATCTCGAGCCAATCGGCGTGCCCGAGCAACTCGCCGTCCGCCTGGAACCTGCTGGCAGGCTCGGCCTCCACCACCACCTTGGCCGGGTTGTGCCACACGGTGAACCCGGGGAGGGCGCCGAGGGACCGCCCCAGCGACGCCCTGGCCAGCACGCTCGGCACCCGGTGCAGCGGCAGCGACTCGATGGCGAGCACGGTCAGACCCGGGCCCGGATCGGGAGAGAGTCGCAGCGGCAGCCGGCCGAAGTAGGTGAAGGGGTCGTGCACCTGGCACATCACGGCGACGGCATCGACCCGATCCCCATCGCACTCGACCCGAAGGTTGGCGGGCCGGTCCCTGAGCCGGGTGAACAGGGCAGCGGCGGCGGAGCGGGCATAGTGGATCGATCCGAAGTGGTACTTGGAGGTGGGGCGCTGCTCGGCGATGTGGACCATCTCGGCGTCGTAGCCGATCCCGGCAGCGAACACGGCGAACTCGGAGCGGGCTCCGTCGCGGCTCTCGGTGGCGACGTGGGCGAGCGGGATGCAGCGGATGTGCGCCGTGGTGAGCATGGTGGCGGCCTTGGGCGGCTTGGAGGGCAGGCCGAGGACCCTGGCCACGACATTGGTGGTTCCAACCGGGATGATTCCCAGGGCGGTACCGGTGCGGGCCAGCCCGTTGGCGACGTGGTGGACGACGCCGTCGCCCCCCATCGCCACCACGCAGAAGAAGCGGTCGGCGGCGGCCTCGGCGGTCATCTGCCTCGCCTCGTCGGGTCCGGTGGGCCACACCGCGGTGACGTCGAACCAGCCGCTCAGCTCACCGATGACGCGCCGGTGGAGGGCGCCGGTGAAGCCGGAGGCGGAGGGGTTGGCGACGAGGAGCAGCCTGCGCACCCGATGAGGGTAGTTGGGCCGGTCGCCGATCCCGTTGCCTAGCCTCGGATACGCAATGCAAGGCTACCGGGACCGAACCGAGGCCGGAGAGCGGCTCGCCGTCGAGCTGAGCCGACTCCTCGGCGACGCGGTGAGCACCGAACGGGTGGTGGTGCTCGGTGTTCCCCGGGGCGGGGTTGTCGTCGCCGCCGCCATCGCCGGGGCCCTCGGCGCCCCCCTCGACGTCGCCCTGGCCCGCAAGCTGCCCGCCCCCGGCAACCCGGAGCTGGCCATCGGCGCCATCGGTGAGGGCGGGGAGCCATGGCTCAACCGGGGGCTGATCGACCGGATGGGGGTGTCGCCGGCGTGGATCGCCTCGGCCATCGAACGGGAGACCGTCGAGTTGCAGCGCCGGGCCCGCCGATACCGGGCCGGCCGCCCCCAGGTCGATCTCGGCGGGGCCACCGTGGTCGTGGTCGACGACGGGGTGGCGACCGGAGCGACCCTGGCGGCGGTGCTCGACGCGGTCTCGGTGCAGAGACCGGCCCGGTTGATCTGCGCCGTCCCCGTGGGCCATCCCGATTCGCTGCGGATGCTGGCTGGCCACGGCGCCGAGATGGTGTGCCCGCTGCGCCCCCGCAGCCTGGGGGCGGTGGGCCGGTGGTTCGACCGGTTCGACCAGACCACCGACGAGGAGGTGGTGGCGGCGCTGCGGACCGGCGGAGACGTCGATCGGTATCCTCAGCCCTGATCGCCCCAGACCGAGGAGACCCATGCTCCCCCCGTACCGCGCCGAGCCGTACTCCGATTTCTCCGACCCCGCCGTTTCCAGCGCCTACCGCCAAGCGCTCGACGAGGTCGAGACGACGCCGGCCAACGCCACGGTGATCATCGGCGGCATCCCCATCGACACCGAGGACGACATCGTCAGCGTCGACCCGTCCCGACCGGACCGGGTGGTGGGGACGGTGGGAGCGGGCAGCTCGTTCCACGCCGCCCAGGCGCTCGACGCCGCCTGGGATGCGTTCGCCACCTGGTCCAAGGTCCCTGCCGAGGAGCGGGCCCGGCTGGTACACGCCGTGGGCGACGTCATCGACGCCCGCCGCTTCGAGTTCTGCGCCTGGCTCACCGCCGAGTCCGGGAAGAACTACCTGGAGGCCGAGGCGGAGGTGGCCGAGGCGATCGACTTCTGCCGTTACTACGCCCACCAGGCGCTGGACGTGGCCGAGCCGCTCCCCGTCCACGACTTCCCGGGCGAGACCAACGAGTCGTGGCTGGTCCCGCTGGGGGCGGGGGTAGCCATCCCGCCGTGGAACTTCCCGCTGGCGATCCTGGCCGGGATGACCATCGGACCGGTGGCGGCGGGCAACACCATGGTGGTGAAGCCGGCGTCCAACACCCCGGTGATCGGGGCCAAGTTCATGGAAGCGGTCGCCGAGGCCGGGATCCCGGCAGGGGTGGTCAACTTCATCCCCGGGGCGGGCGGCGAGATCGGCGATACCCTGGTCGACCATCCCCGCACCCGGTTCATCAACTTCACCGGCTCCAAGGAGGTAGGGCTGCGCATCGCCTCCCGGTCGGCGGTGGTCCACCCCGGGCAGGTGTGGCTGAAGCGGGCCTTCATGGAGCTGGGGGGCAAGAACGCGATCATCGTCGACGAGACCGCCGATCTCGATGCCGCCGCCGACGGGGTGGTGCGCAGCGCCTTCGGTTTCCAGGGGCAGAAGTGCTCGGCGTGCAGCCGGCTGATCGTGGTCGACGCCGTCCACGACGCCCTGCTCGATCGGGTGGTCGACCGGGCCGATGCCCTCGACATCGGACCTCCCGCCGACAACCACGCCGTGGGGCCGGTGGTGTCGGCGGTGCAGCACCGCAGCGTCCTCGCCGAGATCACCCGGGGCAGGGCCGAGGCCGAGCTGGTCCGCGGGGGGCACCCCGTCGACCGTGACGGCGGCTGGTACATCGAGCCCACCATCTTCTCCGGGGTGGGGCCCGGCGACCGGCTGGGCCGGCACGAGATCTTCGGGCCGGTGGTGTCGGTGATCAGGGCCGACGACTTCGACGAGGCGCTCGACATCGCCAACGACACCGAGTTCGGGCTCACCGGTGGGCTGTTCTCCACCGACGAGGATCGGATCGAGCGGTCCCGGCGCGAGTTCGCCGTGGGCAACCTGTACATCAACCGCAAGATCACCGGCGCCCTGGTGGGGATCCAGCCGTTCGGCGGGTTCAAGTTGTCCGGGTCGAACGCCAAGGCGGGCGGTCCGGACTACCTGCGGCTCTTCACCGAGATGAAGTCGGTCACCCGCAAGCTGTAATTGACTTCCTGCGAACCTTAGGTCCCTACGTGTTGTGGTGACACGCGATCCGCTGAAGTTGGGCGGATCCCCAGGCTGCGGACCATTTTATGGCAGTCCCCTCCAGAGGGAGGCTGAGCCGGTGTTCGGCCGGGGCGGTGGGATAATCGCCCTTCCTTCGACCGGGAACCGATGCCGCGCAACAACCTGTCCTTCGTGATGATCGCCTTCGCCCTGCTGGTGGGGGGGTGCGCCAGCGCCGATCCCATCGTGGGTGAGGCGGTGCGCGGTGTCTCGTCCGAGCACCGGCCCGGCGACGTCGCCGCCGGCACCTCGACCACCGTCGATCCCGCCGCTTCGGCCGGGGGCTCGACCACGACCACCCCGGTCGACCCGAGCGGGATCGTGGCCGGCGTCGCCGTAACCCGGCCCGGCGGGGCCGGCTTCGCCCCGACCGCAGGCGGCGAGCCGGTCATCCAGGCGGCCGAGGGTCTGCCGGTACCGGTGGTGGGTCGGTCGGGGGAATGGCTCGAGATCGTCGACAGCTGCAACAACCCGGCGTGGGTGGCGGCATCGGAGGTCGAGCTCACCCCACAGGCCACCGGCGGCGATGCCCCCGGGCCGAGGTTTGACCTGACCGGTGCGGTGGTGATGCTCGACCCGGGGCACGGGGACCGCGACTGGGGCGCCATCGGCCCCGAGGGGCTATCGGAGAAGGTGCTCAACCTCGAGATCGCCACCAGGGTCAGGGAGCTGATGGAGCGACCGAACTCGGTTGACTGGGCCACCGGGGTTATCAGCAGCGGCGGCGGCGACATCCCCGCATTCGGCACGGTGTGGATGACCAGGCCACCCGAGGGCCCCAACGACGGGCAGTACGAGGCGGGGCTCGCCTACCGGGCCGAGCTGGCCAACGCCGCCGGAGCCGACGTCATGGTGTCGATCCACAACAACACCGTTCCCAAGGTCGACAGCGACACCCCCGGCACCCAGGTGCTCTACTCGGTGGGCACCGAGGGCTCGGACCGCCTCGCCTCGCTGCTGTACGACGAGGTGGTGCGCAGCCTGTCCGCCTTCGAGGCCGACTGGTCCGCCGGGGATCTGGTCGGGGCCATCGCCCGGTTCAACCCGGACACCGGCGAGGACTACTACGGGCTCCTGCGTCGGGCGACAATGCCCTCGGCCGTCGTCGAGGGCCTGTTCCTGTCCGAGCCGGAGGAGGAGGAGCTGCTCGCCACCGACGAGGTAAAGCAGGCGTACGCCGAGGGTGTGTACCGGGGCGTGGTGCGATTCCTCACCACCGACGAGACCGGCGGCACGCTGCGCCCCCCCGACCCCTATCCAGAGGTGCGCACCCCCACCGGCGCCTCGGCCTGCGTCGTCCCCACCCAACCGTGAGCACCCGGCTCCGGCGGTCGGCGGTCACGGTCATCGCCATCGTCCTCGCCGCGGGCTGCGAGCCGACGGCCGCCCCCGGCGACGGGACGGTCCTGGCGTTGCCTTCCACGACGCTGCCGGCCACCACGACCGGGGCGCCCGCCGACATCACCGCCGCCCCCACCCCGCCTCCGCCCCGCCTCGTCGCCGCCGTTCCGGAGCCCACCGCACCCCCTCCCGAACCGGGAGCCGAGCCCGGGTTCACCGGGGAGGGGACGGTCACCGTCGCCACCGGCGGTGCCGACATGGCGGACACCCCCGGGGGCGACCCCACCGGCACCATCCGGCAGGGGGTGGTCCTCCCCGGTCTGGGGGAGAGCGCCGACGGTGCCTGGGTCCGGGTGCTGACCATGTGCGACGAGACGGCGTGGGTCCGGCGCGACCAGATCTTCGGGGTGCCCCCCGCCCCGGCGGCGGAGATCGGAGCAGGGTTCGACTTCGCCGATGCGGTGATCGTGGTGGATCCCGGCCACGGCGGCCCCAACACCGGAGCGGAGAGCCCCGACGGGCTGGTGGAGAAGGAGAACAACCTGGTGATCGCCGCCAGGCTCCGTGACCTGCTCACCGGGCCCCGTTCCATCGACTGGGAGACGGGGGCGGTCCTCGACGGCGACGACATCCCGGCGGCGGGTCGGGTGGTCATGACCAGGGTCGGCGACGGCGCCGCCGGCGATTACGAGGCCGGGCTGGTCTTCCGTGCCGAGCTGGCCAACACCGCAGCGGCCCACGCCCTGGTGTCGATCCACACCAACGCCGGTTGGGACATCCACACCGACATCCCGGGGAGCGACGCCTACTACCAGTCGCATGAGGCGCTGTTCGAGCCGTCGCGGCGGCTGGCGTCGCTCGTCGTCGAGGAGTTGCGCAGGGGTCTGGCCCCGTTCGACGCCGACTGGGTGGGCAGCATCGTGATGGGGGCCAAGTCCCGGCTCAGCCCGCGTCACGGCGGCCAGTACTTCGGGCTCCTCGAAGCGGCCGAGGTTCCCGCCGTCATCGCCGAGGGCGCCTACATCGTCAACCCGTCCGAGGGTGCGCTCCTCGCCACGGCCGAGTTCCAGCAGGCGTACGCCGACGCCCTGTACCGGGCGCTGGTCCGCTTCCTCACCACCGACGACCCCGGGGGAGGACCCAACCACGCCCCCGAGGTGTGGCATGGTTCGGTGTTCCGAGGCGGCCCCCGCCCCGGCTGCGAGGTGCCGGCACAGTCGTGAGTGATACCCGCAGCCATATGCCAGCCGTGGCTGGAGGCGTCCTTCAGTAGTTGAGCAGGGTCTTGATGACCGTGGCGACCTGGTCGCTGACATCGGTGCCCACGGCGCCGAGCCGGTGCACGAGACGGTTGCGGTTGATCGAACGGATCAGCTCGCATTGGATGTAGCTGATCTGGTCGAGCCCGGTCTCAGCGCGCGGCTCGACCTCGACATGGAGCGATAGTGCCCGACGCACCGTGGTGAGCGGCACCACGATCACGAACGGAAAGCCGGGTCCGAATATCTCCGGCGGTCCGATCACCAACCCCGGTCGGTAGGCGGCGAGTTCGCCCGGATACGGCTGGCCGAAGTCGACCAGCCAGAGGTCGTCAACCGATGCCATCGCCCACCGAGGTCGAGCCGGCCTCGGTCAGGTAGGCCTGCCAGGCCTCGGGGTCGTGGTGGAGTCGCTCGAGCTCACCGGCCACCTGGTGGGCGAACCGCTGGCGCCGCAGCGCTTCGGTGGCGTCGCGGACCGTCTCGATGAGAGAGGCTCCGGCTGCCTGGCTCAGCTCCACGAGGCGAGCGTGGGTTTCGGCGTCCACCCGGATGGTCGTCGTGCCCATGACCGCGAAGTCTACATTCTGCATACGGTAGGGTCCATAACTACGGGCGCCCGCGGTTCAGGCCTCGTCCGCGTCCGCCCACCAGCGGGGAGTAAACGTGCCCTTGCTCAGCCGGTCCATTCAGGACAGAGCCGCTTCGCCTCGTTGAACTCCTCGGGTGGGAGACGGTCGACCCCATCGTATGGCGTCCATGCCACACCACCGGAGTTGGCGTAGCCGTCGAGGAACGTCTCGAATGAGGGTGGGTCGGTCGGGACATATCCGTGCTCTCGCAGACCGTCGCTGACCTCGGCCGCCCCAGCGTAGATGGCGGCTATGGATTCTCTATCCGTGGGTCGTGGGGGTGGCGGGCCCGCTTCGTCGCGGCACCGGTTGACCAGGGCCGCCATGGCCTCCTCATTGAGGGCGGGACCAGGTTCGATCGCAAGCTCCACCGGGCTGATCGTGTCTACCAAGGCGCCCCCATCTTCGAGGCAGGGTCGCAATCGGTCGGTATGCTCGACCGCGGCGTCGCGGAATGCGGCGAGTGGTGCGGGCAGCTCAGCTTCCGAATCCGAAGTATCCCCGCAGCCCGACGCCACCACCACGATCAGTACCAGAAGCGCCAGACGCGCCTTGCTTGGCATGTCCGATACCTCAGCAGTTGTAGCCGCCAGCAGCCCGCAACCGGTCACCCAGGTCGTCGACCCGTTCACCGCATCAAGCTCGCCAACCAGCCTGACCCTTGGAGCGTACAACCTGGGTCCGCGCCGTCAAGACGTTGCGGGTCGTTGTCGATGGGTTACCCCGACATGCGCGGACTTTTGCGGGTGCTCGGGGCGGTGGATAGCCGGTGTCCTCAATGCGGGAATGGTGACCACCCGTCGGGCGGAACAGTCCTCGGTGTCAGCCGAGCTCGGGGACCGGGCAGACCTCGAGGATGCGTTCGTACTCCGCCACCGCAACACCCATTCTGGGGTTGAGGAACGAATGCGGGTACCAGGGACCGATGATGTCCTTGTCGGATATGATGATGGGATCCCGCGCTTCCATCGCCTCGTATGACTCGATGAAGACGTCGAGCGATGGCGGGTCGGGGATCTCATAACCCTGCGCCTCCAGGCAGTCTCGGCTCTCCAGTCGCATCTCGTAGACCAGCTGTAGGTCGCCCTCGCTGAGTGGAATCCTTGGACCTTCTACTGCGATCTGGCACGCCACAAAGTCTTCCAGATCGTCGAAGGACTCCATTCCCAGAATGTCGGCGCTGCCATGGGGTAGGCGGAGCACTGCGTAGCCGAGGTCTTCGAGGCAGGCGTCGATTGCCAGGCCGCGCTCCTCGTCGGTGAGCACCGGTTGAGTCTGTGTGGTCTCCGGCGGATCGTTCCCAGCGACCCCGCTTCCGCTGCACGCCCCAGCAACCACGACGACGACCAGAACCAGCCACTGCCAACGCAGCCGGCGACTATGAGGTCGATCAGGTTCCCGGTTGTGGACAGGCGGCGAGGGCGGCCTCCCAGCTCTCGTCCGGTATCTCGGTGTAGGGGTGCCACGGGCCGCTCGCCCATTGGTCGATGAAGGTCTCGACCGATGGGGGGTCGCTGATCACGAGGCCCTGACGCTCCAGGCACGCCTTGGCATCGATGAGCTCCTCGTAGAACTGGCGGATGCCGGCCTCATCCAAAGGCTCCTCCTCGGGAGGTGGGCCGACCTCGGCCTCGCATGCCGCCAATGCTTGGCGGAAAGCCTCTCGGACGCTGCCGCGCATGTCGACATCGAGGCTGTCTTCCTCGGTGTCGACCTCTGCCGGCCAACCCGTCGCAGTCAGACATGCTGCCGTGGCGAGCAGGTGCTCATCGACCGCGGCCGCGTATTCGGCGGCGTGGAGGTATTCGACGTCCTGAGGGGTGGTCAATGGTGCGCCCGAACAGGCGGGCGTCATGATGAGCAGGCAGAGGATGAACGTTCCGCGGCGTCGTATACGCACTGCGAAGCCCGACTTCTCAGTACTTGTAGGCGCTACAACCCGCAAACGTGCCAGAGTTGCTCAGAACACCGTCTGTCTCGACGAACCAGAAGCCGTCCCCGCTCGTTGAGTAGGCCTTGCGGGTGAGCATTTGGCCTCCGTTGATGAACCGCTTGAAGCCATTCCCCGGTGGGTAGTGGTCGGTCGTTCCCGTCGACAAGGACTGAGAGTATGGAATGTAGCCGCTGCAGTACTTGTAGCCTGACTTCGACACGGTGGCGCTGGCAGCGGACGCTAGCAAGGTAAACAGTACGATCATCAACACCAGCGTCGCTACCCCGGCACGTCTCTTCACACCCACCACTCCTCGTGATGGCTCGTGTCAGCGGCCCAACGCTGACCTCCAAAGCCTACCAGCCTCGGGTCATGCCGTCAAGACGTTGCGGGTCGTTGCCGATGGGTTACCCTCGCCGGCATGCGTGGGCCGTTGCGTCTTCTCGGGGCGGTGGTGGTGATCGGGTTGGTGTTCGCTGCTGGGTGGTGGGCGGCGAACGAGGCGTTGTCTCCCCCGGAGGACCCGATCGGAGCGGAGGAGCGAGCCTTTGTCGAGTACACCGTGGTCGCCGGCGAGGTGGGGCGGTCGCTGTCGTTCGCAGCGGTGGCGGAGTGGCCCCTGGTCGCCGCGGCGCGGAGTGGGAGCGCTGGGGTGGTGACCTCGGTGGGGGTGGAGCCGGGGGCGAGCGTTGCCGACGGTGACGTGCTGTACACGGTGGGGTTGCGCCCGGTGGTGGCGGCGGAGGGGACGGTGCCCGCCTTCCGTGACCTGACATTGCGTTCGGTGGGAGAGGACGTGGCCCAGTTGCAACGGTTCCTCGTCGCCGCCGGGTTCTACGACGGCGAGGTCGACGGCGTGTTCGGCACCGGTACCCGCACCGCGGTGCGCGGGTGGCAAGACAGTCTGGGTGTCGACGACGACGGGGTGGTGCGTCGGGGCGATGTGGTGTTCCTCCCCGTGTTGCCGGCGGAGGTGGTGATGGGGGAGGGGGTGGTGGTGGGGGCGGAGCTGGGCGCAGGCGAAGTTGCCGTCCGGTACGTCACCGGGCCTCCCCGGTTCCACATCCCACTGTCGCCCGAGCAGCGCCCGCTGGTGCCGCTGGAGGGTGAGGTGGTGGTCAGCCACGACGAGCTGATGTGGCCGGCCCGAGTCGCCCAGGTCCTCGAGATTCCGACCGAATCCAGGGTAGAACTGGTGCTGGAGGGCGCCGACGGTGGTGCCGTCTGTGGCGATGCGTGTGTCGGGGCGGTTCCGTTGGGACAGCGGGTCGACTTCCCGGCGCGCATCGTGGTTGTTCCCGAGACGGCCGGCCCGGTGGTTCCGATGGCGGCGATCACCACCGACGCGGCCGGATCGACGACGGTCACCGGGGTCGACGGCGCAACCATCCCGATCGAGGTGGTGGTGGCCAGCGACGGTCTCGCCGTGGTCGACGGGTTGGCGGTGGGTGACGTGATCCGGTTGCCGGTGACCGAGGACGGCGGATGATCACCGTCGACGGGTTGCGCCACCGCTACCGCAAGGGCGGCGACGAGCTGTTCTCCGGGCTCACCCACCGGTTCGTCGCCGGGTCGGTGACGGCGGTGACCGGGCCGTCCGGGTCGGGGAAGTCGACCCTGCTCTACCTGGTCGGTCTGTTGCTGACCCCGACGGCGGGGGTGATCCGGTTTGGTGATCGTGACGTGTCGATGATGTCGGACCGGGTGCGGTCTCTGATCCGGGCCGGGGAGGTCGGGTTCGTGTTCCAGGATGCCGCTCTCGACGCCAACCGTCCGGTCATCGACAACGTGGTGGAGGGGGCGCTGTATGCGGGGCTGCGCCGGTCGGATGCCACCGCGCGGGCCCACCGGCTGCTGGACCGGTTGGGGGTGGAGTTGCGTGACGACCACCGACCCGGTGAGGTGTCCGGTGGTCAGGCGCAACGGGTCGGGTTGTGCCGGGCGCTGATCAAGCAGCCGGCGGTGATCCTGGCCGACGAGCCCACCGGGAACCTCGATGGGGTCAGCGCCGCCGTGGTGATCGCCACCTTGCGGGAGGCGGCCGATGGGGGAGCCACGGTGATCATCGCCAGCCACGACCCCGACGTGGTGGATGCGGTGGATGATGTCCTCGCCGTCTGACCGTGCCCGTGGGGTGGGTGTGGGCCGGTTGGCGGGGGAGGCGGCCCGGATCGCCGTGTCCCGTCCCGTCGCCTCGGCGCTGGTGGCGGCGATCGTGGCGGCGGTGGCTGTGGTGATCCTGCTGACCACCGGGCAGACGGTGCGCGCCGAGACCGACGTGCTGTCGAGGATCGACGAGGCCGGTACTCGCAGCATCGTGATCAGCGACGACACCGGGTCGGCGATGTTGCGCCCCGGGGTGGTCGACCGGGTCGAAGGGCTGGCCGGGGTGGAGTGGGTGATCGGTCTGGGGTTCGCCCGCGACGCCGAGAACGCGAGGTTGGCCGGTGCGGGCGCCCCGGTGGCGGTGCGGATGCTGTACGGGCAGCTCCCGGCCGATCTGGTCACGGTGAACGGACGCCACCCGGCACCGGGGGAGGCGCTGGTCGGGGTCGACGCCGTCGCCACCCTCGGGTTCGAGACGGGGGTCGGGGGGGTCGACGTGGGGGAGGGCCAGCTCGCCGTGGTCGGCACCCTCGACGCCGAGGGCCCGCTCGGGTTTCTCGATGCGGGGATGGTGGCGACACCTTCGCCGGGGGACACGATCGGGCCGCTACGGTCGATCCACGTCGTGGTCGACGACCCCTCGCTGGTGGCCCCGGTCGCAGCAGCGGTACGGCGGTTGCTCGCCCCGGAGGAGCCGGGTGCGGTGGGTGTCGCCACCTCCGAGACGCTGGCCGAGGTACGGGCGGCGGTCGCCGGTGAGCTGGGCC
>JBPCMS010000034.1:0-62013 GCA_051002015.1 Acidimicrobiia bacterium | reverse complement strand
TCGAAGTCGATCAGCACGATGCCGCCGTCGGGGCGGACCAGCACGTTTGACGGGTGGAGGTCGCCGATGACCACGCCCCGGTCGTGGACGGCGGCGACCGCCCGCTCCACCCGGTCGCAGACGTCGAGGGCCCACTCGGTGTACTCGGTGAGGGCGGCGCCGTCAACCTCCGGAAGCGCCAGAGGATACCGGTCGGCCAGGAGATCGCTCAGTGACGTACCGTCGACGAGGTCCTGCACGAGGAAGTGGTGCTCCCCGAGGACGAAGTCGTCGCGCAGGGCGGGCACGACGTCGAGTCCGGCCAGGCGCTCGAGTATCTCGCGCTCGTTGGCCAGGCGTACCACCGCATCCGTCCCGTCGGTGGCCAGCCCGGCATACGGGCGTGCCTCCTTGAGCACGACCTGTTCGCCGGTCCGCAGGTCCACGCCTGCGTACAGGCCGCCGCCGTTGGAGAAATGCAGGGCGGCGTCGATGCGGTACGGCACCTCTTGGAACGTGGCGCGGTCGCGCGCCGCTCGGTGCGGTGCGAGGAAGTCCGGGAGCGGGACCCAGGGCGGCGGGCTGAACGTGGGCCCACGCTGGTCGGGGACCAGGGCCCCGGTCGGATCCTCGATGGCCGGCTCGATCTCCCCGTTGGCGCCGACGCAGTACCGCTCGGCGAACCCGCCGTAGCGGACGTAGAGCGGGCCCTCGCCCCACCGCAGGTCGCTCAGGATGTAGGGCCCCGCCTGGCCCTCCAGCCGCTCGCCCAGCTCGGTCAGCACGAGCTTCAGCTCGGCGTCGTCGGCGGGGTAGATGGCGATGAACTTGCCGCTCGACGCCCGATCCGCGTACTTGGCGTTGCAGAGGAGCAGGAGCCGGCGGCTGCGTACGAACTTGAACGGGATCCGCGCCCGGACGCAGTACTGGTGCACCACGGCGAGGACCGCCTCGGCGTTGTCCAGACAGGCCGACACGTGGATCTTCCATCCCTGGGAGGGGAACGGGAGGCCTTCGGGCCGGTACACCAGCCAGTCGTCGAGCTGGGAGCGGTCCCATCCCTCAGGAACGGGACCACGAGCGATCTCGAAGTCGACGTCGTCACCGCGGGGGAGAGTGGGCGAGTCGTAGAAGAGCGGGTCGACAAGACAGAAGACCTCGTACCCCTTGTCCACCGCAACCCCCCTGGTTGACCTTGGACGCCGCCCACCAGCTCGCTGGCAAGAGAGCTGAGGGCTGCTGTTCTTCCGCAGCTACCCACCTGCACGAACACTACACGTAATCTTGGGGCGGTGCTGCGCCCTTGGACTCATACAACGTCGCGCCGGCGGATGCGCTCGAAGCGGACGGCCCGGTATGCATCGCGGGAGCGATCCGACCGGCAGCGCTGGCAACCGAGCCCGACCAACTTGGTGTGGGACGCCGTTCTCAACCTACGCAAAGTTGGGCGCTCTCGGGGGGTATGCGGCGTCGGGTCGCCCTCGCCCAGGCATTGATCGGCGATCCCCAGCTGCTCGTCCTCGACGAGCCCACCGCCGGCCTCGATCCCGAGCAGCGGCTCCGGTTCCGTGACACCATCTCCCGGCTCGCCGAGGACCGCACCGTGCTCCTGTCCAGCCACCAGACCGACGACATCGCCACGCTGTGCAAGCAGGTACTGGTGTTGGATCATGGACGGGTGGTGTTCGGTGGCACCCCGCGCCGGCTCGTCGAAGCGGCCGCTGGTCAGGTTTGGGTCGCTGGCCATCGCGATCCGCAGGCCCGGGTGGTGTGGCGAACCGGCGACGGCCACTACCGCCACATCGGTGGCGCCCCCCACGGCGCCACCACCATCGAGCCCACGATCGAGGACGGCTACCTGCTGCTCATCGGCGAGACCACCGCCGTGGACGACCTCCCGGAACCCCGGGGGTGACATCCGAAACCGGGACCGCTTGGTGGGCTGTGGCTGCTCCCGCCGGTGTCTCGAGGCGAGGGTCTGAAGACCGCCTGTGCTGTTGGGCAGGGCTTGGCTTCGTATATGGATCCGGCTCCACTTGCGCCGACAGTGGGCCGATCACGTGGAGCATGGACGTCCCTTGACGATGCGCGACGCCGGTATCGCGTGTCAGCCGGCGTCGATGGCGGTGCGGAGCGAGCGCACCAACCCGGCGAGCGCCCCCGGGCCCTCTGCGGCGACGGTGACGGCGGCGGATCCGACCACCACCCCGTCGGTGAGCGAGGCGGCGGCGGCCGCCTGGTCGGGAGTGGAGATCCCGAAACCGGCGTAGAGCGGCACCGAGGTGAGCGATCGAACCCGCCGAGCCAGACCGGCGAGGGCCGGCGACGGCGCCTCCCTGGCCCCGGTGGTGCCGGCGACCGTCACCAGGTACAGCCAGCCATCGGTGTCGGCGGCGGCGAGGGCGATCCGCTCGTCGGTGGAGGTGGGGGCGACGAGCTGGATGCGGCGGAACTCGGGGCGGACCCCGGCGGGAACGTCGGCGAGGATGAACCCGGTGGCTCCGGCGGCGCGAGCGTCGGCGTCGAACCGCTCCCATCCGTACGCCTCGAGTATCTGTCGACGGGATTCCCGGCCGATCACCGCCTGCAGCTCGCCACCATCTCCGGATAGGGTGAGGGACCGACGCACGACCCGATCACGTAATGGGTGCTCTCGACGTTGGTGATCCAGTCGCGAATCGCCTCGCTGGTGGCCTCCTTCAGGGTGCGGGTCCCCATCTCCACCGGCACCACGGTTGCCCCGAGCAGCTCCATCCGCTCCACGTTGGGGCGCTGGCGTCGCATGTCCTCGGACCCCATGTACACCACGCAATCGAGCCCGAACCGGGTACAGGCGGTAGCCGTTGCCACCCCGTGCTGCCCGGCCCCGGTCTCGGCGATGATCCGCCGCTTGCCCAGCCGCCCCGCCAGGACCACCTGGCCAAGGGCGTTGTTGATCTTGTGGGCGCCGGTGTGGTTCAGGTCCTCCCGCTTCAGGTAGAGACGCCGGTCGGGGGCGAACCGATCCGCCGCAGTCAGCGGGGAGGGCCTCCCCACGTAGGTGGCGCCCAGGTGGTCGAGCTGGGCCAGGTACGCCGGGTCGGTTCGGGCGGACGCCCAGGCATCGGCCAGCTCGTCGAGCGCCGGGATCAGCGTTTCGGGGACGTAGCGCCCCCCATAGGGACCGAAGGTCTCGGTGAGGCTCATCGCCGCACCGCCTCGACGAATGCCCGGATCCGGTCGTGGTCCTTCACCCCGGGGCTGCTCCAGCGACCACGAGGCGTCCACCGCCCATGGGTTGACGGCGGCGATGGCGTCGGCGACGTTGTCGGGCCCGAGTCCACCGGCGAGCACCACTCTGCCCTCGGTGGCTGCGGCCTCCGCCCAATGGTCGTTCCCACCGGCACCCCAGGCCCGGTCGACGAAGGTGGCCACGGTGCGACCGGCACGGAGCAGGTCGGCCCGTGGTCCTCGCACCGCGCCCGCCCGCCGGTCGTGGACCTGGTCGAGATCGGCCGGGCTCGTGCCCGGCTCCCCCACCCACACCGCCACCGACAGCATCCCCTCGGGCACCGGGAGCACGACGGCGGCGGCCCGGGGGCTGTCGGGGACGAGGACGAAGCCGGCAAGATCGGCCCCGGCCGCAGCGGCGGCGGCGACGTCCTCGGGTCGGGTCAACCCGCACACCTTGACCAGGGGCCGGGCCAGCAGCTCGACCAGGGCGGCGGCGGGATCGGTGGCGCGCATCAGGGTCGATCCGACCAGGATGGCGTCCGAGCTGGCCGCCCGGTTGCCGTGCTTGGCCACGGCGGCCCCGGCGGCGGCGGCCAAGATGGCGGCGGTGGTGGAGATGTTGAAGGTGCCGGCACCGTCGCCACCGGTGCCGACCACGTCGATCAGCGGTGCCCGGGTGGGGGTGACCGCAACCACCCGCTCCCGCATCGCCTCGGCGAACCCGGTGATCTCGTCCGCCGTCTCCCCCTTCGCCCGCAGCGCCACCAGGAACCCGGCGATCTGGGCGGAGGTGGCGGCGCTTTCCATCACCTCGTCCATGGCGTTGCGGGACTCCGCACGCGACAGGTCGGCACCCTCGAGCAGGGTGTCGATGGCCCGGAGGACGATGGGCGAACCGGTCACCGCGCCTCCACGCCGATCATCTCGATGAAGCTGCGGATCATCGAGCCGCCGTACGGGGTGAGCACGCTCTCGGGGTGGAACTGGACCCCCTCGACGGGAAGGGTGCGGTGACGCACCCCCATCACCTCGCCGTCGGCGGTGCGGGAGGTGACGGCGAGGGCATCGGGCAGCCCGGTCACCGCCAGCGAGTGGTAGCGGCCCACCTCGATCTCGGGAGGAAGCCCGCGGTAGACACCCTCGCCGTCGTGGGTGATCGCGCTCGCCTTGCCGTGGACCAACGATCGGGCCGGTCCGATCCTCCCGCCGAAGGCGGCGACGATGGCCTGATGGCCCAGGCAGACCCCGAGGATGGGCGTTGTGCCCGCCAGCGCCCGCACCAGATCGACCGACACCCCAGCATCGTCGGGTGTCCCCGGGCCCGGGGAGATCACCAGCGCCGCCGGGGCCGACGCCGCCGCCTGATCGACGGTGACGGCGTCGTTGCGGACCACATCCACCCGGGCCCCCAGCATCTCGAACTGGTGCACCAGGTTGTAGGTGAACGAGTCGTAGTTGTCGATCATCAGCACCCGCATCAGCGACCCGCCCCCGCCAGGGCGAACTCGACCTCGGCCCGGTCGATCGCCATCTCCAAGGCGGCCAGCTTGCGCAGGCACTCCTCGTGCTCGGCGGCGGGATCGGAAGCGGCCACCACCCCGGCCCCCGCCTGCAGGTAGGCTATCCCGTCGGCGACGACGATCGTCCGCAGGGCGATGCAGGCGTCCATGGTCCCGTCGGGTAGCAGGTAGAGCACCGCCCCGGCGCACGGGCCCCGGCGGAACCCCTCCAGCTCCGAGATGAGCTGCATGGCCCGCACCTTGGGGGCGCCGGTGACGGTACCGGCCGGGAAGCAGGCGCCCAGCACGTCGAGCGACGACAGCCCGGGGCGGATGGAGCCCACCACCTCGGAGACGAGGTGGGAGACGTGGCTGAACCGCTCCACCTCGAGCGAGCGGGTGACGGTGACGGTGCCGGGGAGACAGACCCAGGACAGGTCGTTGCGTCCCAGGTCGACCAGCATGATGTGCTCGGCCCGCTCCTTCTCCGAGCCGAGCAGCCGCGCCGCGTCGCCGTCCGAGGCGTCGGTGGTCCCGGCGATGGGACACAGCGAGGCGACTCCGTCCTTGGCAGCGACCAGCCGCTCCGGAGACGAGCCGATCAGGGCGATCCCGTCGAGCTCGAGCAGGCAGAGGTAGGGCGAAGGGTTCACCCGGCGCAGCGTCCGGTAGATGTCGAGCGGGGTGGCCGAGGTGGGGCGCTCCGCCCGCTGCGACGGCACACACTGGAACACGTCGCCGGCGGCGATGTGACGCTTCACCCGGCGCACCATGTCCTCATTACGCTCCCGGCCCGGGTGGCGGCGCAGCGGCCCGGCGACACCTCGGCGATCCCGGCGCCACGGGACACCCCCGTCGAGCCTGCCGACGATCTCGTCGGGGTCGCCGGCGAGCACCTCGGCGATCCCGGCGCCGTGGTCGAACCGCACCAGGGTGTCGGCGACCACCACCCGGCTATCCGGGAAGCCGTGCCCGTCCGCGGGGAGCGTCACGGTCGGCTCCAGCGCGGCGACGGCGTCGTAGCCCAGGTAGCCGACCACGGGGAGCCCGGTGGCGGCGGCCTTGTCGAGGGTGGCGATGCGATCCCCGGCCCCGATCCACGAGTTGCGGCCCAGCCGGCCCCGTTCAACGGACCCGAGCAGGAAGCTTGCCCTGCCCGCGTCGCGCAGCCGGAGGTGGGGGTCATGGGTCCTCGAGTGGTTCTGGGAATGACAAAGACCTCCGGGAAGCGGAGGTCTGGCGGCGAGGTGGGGTGGTCGGAGCGGATCAGGGCGTGCGAGCACCTCGCTGCGTGCGCCACCACCACGTCAAGGTCCTCCATCCGTTCATCGGTCGGAGCCTACCGCACGGTGATGCCGCCGGCGGGCACGACCTCCGTCCTCGTTTCCTCGGTCCGGCCGGCTCGGTCGGAGCGCCCCGAGACGGTACCTACCATTCCGCCATGGAGGACCGCCGGTTCGGGTTCGACACCCGGGCCATCCATGCCGGGCAGCGGCCCGACCCCGAGACCGGGGCTCGGGCGATGCCGATCTACGCCACCACGTCGTACGTGTTCGAGGATGCCCAGCACGCCGCCGACCTGTTCGCCCTGCAGACGTTCGGCAGCATCTACACCCGCATCGGCAACCCCACCACCGCCGCCTTCGAGGAGCGGATGGCGTCGCTCGAGGGCGGGTTGGGGGCGGTGGCCACCGCGTCGGGGCAGGCGGCGCAGCTCATCGCCGTGCTCACCCTGGCCCAGCAGGGCGATGAGGTGGTGGCGTCGAAGTCGCTGTACGGCGGGACGTTCACCCAGTTCGACGTCACCCTGCGGCGGATGGGGGTCGACGTCACCTTCGTCGACTTCGGCGACCCGGGGGCGGTGGAGAAGGCGATCACCGAACGTACCAAGCTGCTCTACGGCGAGACCATCGGCAACCCGGCCGCCGACGTGCTCGACATCGCCGCCTACGCCGAGCTGGCCCACGGCCACGGCATCCCGCTGATGGTCGACAACAC
The DNA here is from genome assembly GCA_051002015.1 of Acidimicrobiia bacterium. GTDB lineage: Bacteria > Actinomycetota > Acidimicrobiia > Spongiisociales > UBA5794 > JACDBE01. Next base: position 55,324 of record JBPCMS010000034.1, on the reverse strand, counting down.
CTTCGCCACCCCCTACCTGTGCCGGCCGATCGAGCACGGCGCCGACATCGTGGTCCACTCCGCCACCAAGTTCATCGGCGGCCACGGGGTGGTCATCGGGGGCGTGATCGTCGAGTCGGGCCGCTTCCCGTTCGACAACGGCCGGTTCCCGCTGCTCACCGAGCCGTCGCCGGCATACCACGACCTGATGTTCTGGGAGAACTTCCGCGAGTACGGCTACCTGATGCGGGCCAGGGTCGAGCTGCTGCGCGACATCGGAGCCGCCCCCTCGCCGTTCAACTCGTTCCTGCTGCTGCTCGGGTTGGAGACGCTGCCGCTGCGGATGCAGCGCCACGCCGACAACGCCGCCGTGGTGGCCCGCTTCTTGCGGGAGCGCCCCGAGGTGCGCTGGGTCAGCTTCCCGGTGTTCGACGACAACCCGTGGACCCCGCTGGCACGCCGCTACCTACCCGACGGGCCGGGAGCGGTTTTCACCTTCGGGCTCGATGGGGGCTTCGAGGCCGGGGTGCGGTTCATCGAGTCGGTGGAGCTGGCCTCGCACCTGGCCAACGTCGGCGACGCCAAGACCCTGGTGATCCACCCGGCGTCGACCACCCACCAGCAGGTGCCTGCCGACGAGCGGGAGGCGGCCGGGATCGGCGACGACATGATCCGCATCTCGGTAGGGCTGGAGACGGTGGACGACATCGTCGCCGACCTGACCCAGGCGCTGGAGACGGCGGCGTGGTGACCGGTGCCGTCGCCGTCCCCGAGGCCACCGCCGGCGACCGGCTCCGCATCATCCAGAACGCCAGGACCGTCGCCCTGGTGGGGGTGTCGGCCAGCCCGCTGCGCTCGTCGAACTTCGTCGCCAGCTACCTGGTGCGGACGGAGCTCACCGCCTATCCGGTGAACCCGGCGTACCCCGAGGTTCTGGGCCGCCGTTGCTACCCGAGCCTGCACGATCTGCCCGAGGTGCCCGACATCGTCGACGTGTTCCGCCGCCACGACGCCATCCCCGAGGTGGTGGACGAGGCCATCGCGGTCGGTGCCAAGGTGGTGTGGCTGCAGCTCGGGCTCCGCCACGACGAGGCTGCCCGCAGGGCGATCGCCGCCGGGCTCCAGGTGGTACAGGACCGCTGCCTCAAGATCGAGCACGCCCGCTTCTCCGGGGCCCTCCACCTGGGCGGGTTCGACACCGGGGTGATCAGCTCGAAGCGCCGTCGTCCGATCTGACCCGATCGGCGCTGACCCGGGCGAGCAGCTCGGCGTAGTCGGCGGGGGTGTCGACGTCTACCGGGGCCGGAGCGGCGATGCGAACCGCCAGCACCGGCTGCGGCGGGTCGGTCACCAGCAGCCGCCACAACGGCTTGGGGCCGGGGGTGGCCCTAACCACCCCGACCGCATCCGCCGAGAGAACGAACGGGTGGTTGGGCACGCCGTTGTCGTAGACGGCGTAGGCCGCCCACGGACGGTGCTCTCGCCACGCCTCCGCCATGGCGTCGATCACGGCGGTGTCGACCTCGGGCATGTCGCCGAGCAGCACCATCACCGCATCGAAGCCGCCGGCGGCGTCGACCCCGGCCAGCAGCGACGACACGTTGCCGCTGGGGTAGTCCGGGTTGTGGACGATGGTGGCCGAGGTGTCACCCAGCGAGGCGGCTACCTGCTGGGCGGCGCGTCCAGTGACCGCCAGCACCCGGTCGAGCGTCGACGCCACCGCCGCCTCGACGGTGATCCGGGCCATCGACCGGCCGCCCAGATCGAGGAGCTGTTTGGGAACCCCCCGATCGAGCCGCGACGACTCCCCCGCCACCAGCACCAGACCCACCACAACCCCCGAGCCGGTCACCCGGTCCACCCGGTCACCAGTCGGCCCATCCGGCCCGAAGGGAGACCAGGGCGCCCCCCAGGTCACGGTCGCGCCCGTAGCCGCGCTGCTCGATGAGGGCGACGGCGCTGCCCGCCATCTCCCAGTCCGCATCGGTGGCAATCGACGCCAAGGACCGCAGGTCGTCGTGGTCGGCCGGGCGGCGACGGTCGTCGCGAGCAAGCAGCTTCATGGCGATGAGGTGCCCGGTCCGGGCCAGGGGCACCACGAGCCCGGGAAGGATCTCGACCATCTCGGCTTCGGTGACGATCTCCTGCTCGATACCACACGAGGCGAACAGGAGATCGACGACCGCCCCCTCCGGGTCGGGACCGCCCAGACGGACCGCGGCGAGGCGACCGGTCGCCCGTTGCTCGACCACCGCACCGGCCCGGTAGCCGCGCCCCGCCAGCTGCGCCACCACCTGTTCGGCCATGGGGTCGCCATCGACCCAGACGGCGAAGTCGCAGTCCCGGGTGAGTCGGGGCTCGGCGCGGGCCGACACCGCAAGCCCGCCGACGAGGGCGAACCGGAGACCCTCATCCACCAGATCGGAGAGGACCTGGCGAAGGGAAACCTCCAGTTCGGTCATCTGGAGCGCGGCCAGGTACCAGGGATGCCCACCGCGTCGCCGTACGGTGCCTGGGGCCGACTGGCATACCAGGCGGCGACCACGCCGCGGATCTCCTCGTCGCTCGCCTCGGGATGTTCCCGGCGGTGCCGCTGGGCCACCAGATCGGCGGCAAGCTGGGCCAGGTCGAGCGCGATCTGGACGTTGCTCCTCGCCATTGGTGGTCGATGCTACCGGTCGGGGGTGACAGCCGTTGGAGGGCTGGTGAATGGATGACCCCCGGTCATCCGTTCACCAGCTCGGCGGCGAGGCGGTTGTGACGCTCGATGACCGGTTCGAGCTCGAGCCCGACCAGACGGCCCTGGTCGACCACCACCCGTCCACCCACGATCGACACATCCACCCCGGATGGGGCGCAGAGCACGGCGGCGGCCACCGGGTCGTGCATCGCCCCGGCAAACCCGACCTGGTCGAGCGAGATGGCGACCAGGTCGGCGCACCGGCCCGGTTCGAGCACCCCGATGTCGGTCCGGCCCAGAACGGCGGCGCCGCCCCTGGTGGCCAGCTCGAGGGCGGTGCGGGCGGTGAGCAGCGGGCCGCCCTCGAGGCTGGGGGAGGCGGCGAGCCGGCCCAGCAGCATCGCCTGGCGGGCCTCGGCCAGCAGATGCGACCCGTCGTTGCTGGCCGACCCGTCCACCCCGAGCCCCACCGGCACCCCGGCCGCCAGGTAACGGCGGATGGGGGCGATCCCGGAGGCGAGCCGCATGTTCGAGGTGGGGCAGTGGGCCACCCCGGTCCCGCTCGCCGCCATGGCGGAGATGTCGGCGTCGTCGGCGTACACGGCGTGGGCGTACCAGACGTCGTCGCCGAGCCAGCCGACGTCCGCCATCAGCTCCATCGGGCGCCGCCCGAACCGCTCCACACAGAAGTCCTCCTCGTCCATGGTCTCGGCCAGGTGGGTGTGGAGCCGCACGCCCCGTTCTCGGGCCAGCTCGGCGGCGGAGCGCATCAGGTCGACGGTGACCGAGAACGGCGAGCACGGGGCCACCACCACCTGGGTCATCGCCCCCGGGGCAGGGTCGTGGAATCGGTCGATCACCCGCAGGCAGTCCTCGAGGATGGCGTCCTCGTCCTCGACCAGGTGGTCGGGGGGCAGCCCGCCCTTGCTCTCCCCCAGGCTCATCGACCCCCGCGAGGCCACCAGCCGGATCCCCACCGCTTCGGCACCCTCGAACTCGTCGTCGAGCCGGCTCCCGTTGGGGAACAGGTACAGGTGGTCGAAGGCGGTGGTGCACCCGGACAGAGCCAGCTCGGCCAGACCCACGGTGGCGGACACCGTGATGTGCTCGGGTCGCATCCGTCCCCACATCGGGTACAGGGTGCGGAGCCAGTCGAACAACCCGGCGTCCTGGGCTCCGGGCACCGCCCTGGTCAGCGTCTGGTAGAGGTGATGGTGGGTGTTGATTAGCCCGGGGAGCACGAGACGGCCGGTGAGATCGACCACCTCGTCTGCGGTCACCGGCAGCCGGTCGGTGGGCCCGACGGCGACGATGCGCCCCTCCTCGGCGTAGAGCCCACCCCCGGGGATCTCGCTCCGGTCGTCGTCCATCGTCACCAGCACGGTGGCGTTGCGGACGAGCAGGCTGGGCACGGCGGGTCGCTAGCGGGGCGCCATGCGGATGCCGCCATCCATCCGCACCGTCTCCGCGTTCATGTATCCGTGGGTGAGCAGGAAGTGAACGAGGGCGGCGAACTCGTCGGGGGTGCCCAGGCGCGGCGGGTTGAGCACCTGGTGTCCGAGCGACTCCCGGGCCGCTTCGGGGAGACCGGCCAACATCGGGGTGTCCATGATCCCGGGGGCGATGGTGTTGACCCTGATGCCGCTCTGCGCCAGGTCGCGGGCGATGGGCAGCGTCATCGCCACCACCCCACCCTTGGACGCCGAGTAGGCGGCCTGGCCCACCTGCCCGTCGAAGGCGGCCACCGAGGCGGTGTTGACGATGGCGCCCCGCTCCCCGGCGGGGTCGGGTTCGTTGCGGGTCATCGCCGCCGCCGCCAGCCTGATGCAGTTGAAGCTGCCGATCAGGTTGATCGACACCACCCTGGTGAACTGGGCGAGGTCGTGGGGGTTGCCCTCCCGGTCGACCGTCTTGGCGGCGGTGCCGATGCCGGCGCAGTTGACCAGCGCCCGCAGCGGTCCCATCTCCACGGCGGCGACGACCGCCGCCCGCACCTGGTCGGGGTCGGTGACGTCGGCGTGGACGTAGACGCCGCCGATCTCGGCGGCGGTGGCCTCACCGGCCTCCACCTGCAGATCGACCAGGACCACCTTGGCGCCGTCGGTGGCGAGACGGCGGGCGGTGGCGGCCCCAAGCCCGGAGGCGCCGCCGGTGACGATGGCCGACATCCCGTTGAGCAACATGGCGGGCAGCCTAACGGCGACCCTTTGAGCCAGGCCGAGCCTTGATCAGCGGGGAGGCTGTGGCGAGTCTCGGTCAGAACAGGCGTTCGTCCCAGGGAACGGGGAAGGGATCGGAGAGCTTGATGGCCCCGGCCTGGGGATGGAGCGGGTTGACGATAAGCATCCGACCGATGGGGCGGGCCGGGACCGAAGGGACCGACAGCACCGCCGAACGTCCTTCATCCAGCCAGCGGTCACCGAATGTCCGTGCCTCCGGTGATTCCCTGGTGTCCCACCCAGCCAGTCGGTCGGGATCGAGGGTCTCCACCAGGTCGTCGGGGATGTCGATGCGCACCGCCTGCTGTGCGCCGGGAAGCGTTCTGGGTCGCAAGGCGTGGGCGAGGATCTCCAGGATGGCGCCCGCATAGGTGTCGGCGGCGTAGACGACCTCCCGGCCCGGCGAGTTCCAGCGGGCGCCGCGCAGCCGAGCGCCGGTGCCATCGAAGGGGTGGTGGCGGGTCTTGGTGATCCGCCATCCGGTCGCCATCAGACGGGGAGGGAGTACTCGAGCGACCAGAGGAGGTCTTCGACCCGGCGGGTGCCGAGATCGGTGCGGATCAGGTCGACCGGCCGTTCACCGCCAAGCTGCGGCTGCGGGCTGACCAGGAACTCGTGAGCCGGCTCGGGGTCGTCCCAGACGCGCTCGGCGAGCGCGGTGAGACGAGCGAGTCGTTCGAGACGTTGGCTCTCGTCGGGCGAGAGGCGGTCGTGGCGCCGCTGCAGCGTCGTCTTGGGCACGACCCGGTGTGTGAGCTCGGTCGCCTGCCGACCCTCCCCGGCCACCCGGCGGACGACGATACCCAGCGAGGCGAGGGGGAGCCCGGTCTCCACCGCCTCGGCCAAGTCAGCGGTGGTCCGGATCTCCCTCTTCAGCGCTCGGAGCCCACCGAGCACCTCGACGACCGCACCGGTACCGGTTCTGGTCCTGGTCGACACGGTTCCTCCGATCCAACTGGGTCAATGATTGTACCAGATGGAACACATCCGTGCCACCCTGCACCAGGGACGGCGTAACCTGGCGTCCGTAGGTTCTCCTCGGAGGTCGTGGTTGGAAGCGGTGTGGATCCAGCTCGTGCTGGTGGCGGTGCTGGTGATCTTCAACGGCGTGTTCGCCGGGAGCGAACTCGCCATGATCTCGCTGCGTCAGGCCCAGATCGAGTCGCTGGAGGAGCGGGGCGCCACCGGTCGCGCCGTCGGCCGGCTCACCGGTGAGCCCAACCGGCTGCTGGCAACCATCCAGATAGGGATAACCCTGGCGGGGATGCTGGCCAGCGCCACCGCCGCCGTAACCCTGGCGACCCCGGTCGCCGAGGCGCTCGACCCCTTGGGCGACTTCGCCCGGCCTGCCGCCATCGTGCTGGTGACCATCGGCCTCGCCTTCCTCAGCCTGGTGTTCGGCGAGCTGGTACCAAAGCGGCTGGCGCTGCAACGGCCCGAGGCATGGAGCCTGGTGGCGGCCCGCCCCCTCGAGCTGCTCGCCAAGCTGACCGGCCCGGTCATCTGGCTGCTCGGCATCTCCACCAACATCGTGGTCCGGCTCTTCGGGGGCGATCCCGACCACGTCAGGGACGACGTCTCGGAAGAGGAGGTCAAGTACCTGGTGTCGACCCACCGCGCCCTCACCCTCCACCAACGCACCATCGTTGTCGGCGCCTTCGAGTCGGCAACGCTGACCGTGCGCGACGTGATGGTGCCCCGCACCCGGGTGACCGGGCTCCCCGCCGACCTTCCCGCCGCCGATGGGGTGACCCGGCTGCTCGACTCGACCCATTCCCGGGCCCCGGTGTACACCGGTTCGCTCGACGAGACCCATGCCGTCGTCCACCTCAAGGACCTGGTGGGGTCGACGGGGTTGGTGAGCGACCACACCTCCAAGATCCTGGCTCTGCCCGACACCGTGCTGGTGCTCGACGCCCTGCGTCGGATGCAGCGGGAACGCCAGCACCTCGCCGTGGTGGTCGACGAATACGGCGGGGTCGACGGCATCGTCACCCTCGAGGACCTGCTCGAGGAACTGGTCGGAGAGATCTACGACGAGTTCGACCGCGACATGCTCGACCTCGACTGGCAGCCGGACGGCTCGCTGATCGTCCGTGGCACCTTCGGGATCCACGATCTCATCGAAGCCGACATCGCGCTGCCGGACGGTGACTACTCCACCATCGCCGGGCTGGTGCTCGACGCGCTAGGCCGGATGGCCGTCACCGGCGACGCGGTCGACGCCGGGGACTGGACCGTCGAGGTGCTGGGTGTCACCGGTACCACCATCGAGAAGGTGCGGTTGACCCGCAACCTCCCGGAAGCAAACGAACTTTGAGCGCCTCACCCTGCCTGACGGTGTGAGACGCTCAAAGTTCGCTCGATCGGTGCTCGGAGTAGGGTGAACCGGTGAAGACCCTGCTGTTGGTGGCGGGGATGGTGGCGATCGGGGCGTGCGGCGCCCGAGAGGGGGACGCGGCCTTCACGCCAACCTCGGATCCGCCCGGCTACGAGTACCCGGCGGCGCCACCCATCGGTGACGGCTCGGTGGATCCCTCCGTCGCCACGGCTTGGACCCGCATCGTCGAGTCGCTGCGAGAGCGTGCCCTCGATGGGGAGGCGGTGAGCCGGCTCGCCGATGCCGGCGACGCCCGGGTGGCCTGGCTGGTGTCCGACGCCATGCGCTTCGTGCCGCCCGGCCCCGACACCGACGCCCTGGTGGAGGCCTTCGTAGAGCTGACCGGTGTCGACCCGGCCGCCGACCCCGACTTCGCCTCCGGCGCCTGGCGCAGCGTGACCAACCACCTCATCGCATGGGATCGCCCGGCCCCACCCGACTACCGGGAACAGAAGGCCGAGCTGTTCCTGCTGGTCGAGCCCCATTGGGCTCCCTTCTTCGCCGACGCCGAGTCTGCCATCGACTGGCGCCTGGTGTCGTGGGGTGGCGTGCTCATCGACGAGCGCGAACTGGGCGATCCCGAGTCGTGCCTGCGCGGGTGCATCCCGGCGCTCGACGACCCGGCGTTGACCCCGGCCGACCAGGGGGACTGGTACCCGGACGACGCCATCGTGTTCGGGATCGTCGAAGGTGATGAGGCGGTCGCCCTGCCCAGGAACATCATGGAGGTGCACGAGATGGTGAACATGACGCTCGGGGGGCGCCGTCTCGGCATCCCGTACTGCACCCTGTGCGGCTCGGCGCAGGCCTACTACACCGACCAGGTACCCGGTGGCTTCGAGCAGCCCGTGCTCCGCACGTCGGGGTTGCTGTCGCGCTCGAACAAGGTGATGTACGACCTGCGGACCCGCTCGGTGTTCGACACGTTCACCGGGGAGGCGCTGTCAGGGCCGCTACGAGAAGCCGGCGTGGTGCTCGCCCAGACCACGGTGGTGGCAAGCACCTGGGCGGAGTGGCGCGCCGCCCATCCCGACACCCTCATCGTGGCCGAGGACGGCGGCATCTTCCGCACCTACCCGCTCGATCCCCTCGGCGGGAGGGACGACGACGGTCCCATCTTCCCCATCGGGCCGGTCGATCCCCGGTTGCCGGTCCAGGCCCAGGTCGTCGGGGTGGTCACCGAGCAGGGTCAGGCGCTCGCCTTCCCCGTCGACGCCGCCCGGGCGGCGCTGGCCGAGGGGCGGTCGGTGGAGCTTGGTGGCGTGGAGCTGGTGGGAGACGGCGGCGGATTCCGCGCCTCGGCCGGTGACTCGGAGCTCCCGACCCACCAGGCATTCTGGTTCGCCTGGAGCCAGTTCCACCGGGACACGGCGGTGTGGTCGCCGATCGGCGCCCCCTGACGGGGCTCGGCGCGGCCCGCCGTCTTCCGCCGGGCTCTAGCCTGCCAAGCGTGGACCACGCCGACGATCGGACCCGCCGCAACCGCGGCTCGGATGTAACGCCTCCCGGCGCCGAACACCAGGTCACGCCGACGTGGGCGACCTGGCGGGAAGCGCGCCATGTGGTCGGTTTCCGCCCCCACCTGTGGGCCACCACCAAGGTCGCCCTCCTGGTTGGCACGGTGCTGTTCGCCATCAACCACCTCGACATCGTCCTCCGCGGCGACGCCTCGACGGCGACCTGGGTGAAGGCCGCGGTGACCTATCTGGTGCCGTTCACGGTGGCCAACGTCGGCATCCTCATCGCCTCGCGGCGACGAGGAGCGTGAGCACGGGCCGCCGTCCCATGTTCGATCGTCGATCCTCAAGCAAACTTTGAGCGCCTCACCCCGCCTGATGGTGTGAGACGCTCAAAGTTCGCTCCCGGAGGCCTTGCCGATCAGCCGAACTCGATGCCCTGGGCCAGGGGGAGGTCGTCGCTCCAGTTGATGGTGACCGTCTGGCGGCGCATGTAGATCTTCCACGAGTCCGACCCGGCCTCTCGGCCACCGCCGGTCTCCTTCTCACCGCCGAACGCCCCGCCGATCTCGGCACCCGAGGTCCCGATGTTGACGTTGGCGATGCCGCAGTCCGAGCCCTCCGCCGACAGGAACCGCTCGGCGCTCTTCATCGAGTCGGTGAAGATCGCCGAGGACAACCCCTGGCGCACCCCGTTCTGGACGGCGATCGCCTCATCCAGCCCGCCAACCTCGATGAAGTAGAGGATGGGGGCGAAGGTCTCCTCCTGGACGATGGCGGCGTCGCCGGGGATCCTGATGATGGTGGGCTCGACGAAGTTGCCGGGACGGTCGAGCATGTTGCCGCCGACCAGCACCTCACCCCCCTGCTGCTTGGCCTGGTCGATCGCCTTCATCATGTCATCGACGGCGCCGGGGGTGATCAGCGGACCCATCAGGGTGCCGACCACGAGCGGGTCGCCGATCGGCACCTGGCCGTAGGCGTCCACCAGCCGCTTGGCCATGACGTCGGCGACACCTCGGTGGACGATCAGCCGGCGCAACGAGGTGCAGCGCTGCCCGGCGGTGCCAACGGCGGCGAACAGGGCGCCCCTGGTGACCAGGTCGAGGTCGGCGTCGTCCATGACGATGATGGCGTTGTTCCCGCCCAGCTCGAGGAGGGAGCGGCCCACCCGCTTGGCCACCGCCACCCCGACCTTCTCGCCCATTGCGGTCGACCCGGTGGCCGAGATCAGCGGGATGCGGCGGTCGTTGATCATGGTGTCGCCCACGGTGGAACCGCGGCCGATCACCAGGTTGAACACCCCCTCGAACCCGGTCCCCTCCATCACCTCGTGACAGATGTTGGTGACGGCGACGGCGGCGAGGGGGACGTGGCTCGACGGCTTCCAGATGTTGGTGTCGCCGCACACGGCGGCGATGCAGGTGTTCCAGCTCCACACCGCCACCGGGAAGTTGAAGGCGGTGATCACCCCGACCGGGCCTAGCGGGTGCCACTGCTCGTACATGCGGTGGCGGGGGCGTTCGCTGGCCATGGTCAGCCCGTAGAGTTGGCGGGACAGGCCGACGGAGAAGTCGGCGATGTCGATCATCTCCTGGACCTCACCCTCGCCCTCGGCCCTGATCTTGCCCATCTCCAGGCTGACCAGGGAGCCCAGCGGCTCCTTGTAGCTGCGGAGGGCATCGGCGATGCGGCGGACGTGGCCGCCCCGCTCGGGCGGCGGCAGCATCCGCCACCGGTTGAAGGTCTCCACCGAGCTGGCGACCACGGCGTCGTACTCGTCGAGGGTTGCCTGGGTGACGGCGGCGATGGGATCGCCGGTGGCCGGGTTCTCGCTGACCAGCTCGTCGCCCGTGGTCTCGAGCCAGCCGCCGGCGTATGCGCCCCGGTTGACGTCGGCAAGACCGAGAGCTGACAGAATCGCGTCGCGTTGCACCGGCGGAACCTCCTGGAGACCGTGGGGCCAATGCTACCGGGCGGCGACGACCTCGATCTCGACCCGGAAGCCCCCGGGGAGGGCGGCGACCCCCACCGTCGACCGGGCCGGTCGGCTGTCCTCCACGTATTCGGCGTATGCCTCGTTGACCGAGGGGAAGTCGGCGATGTCGGCGAGGAAGATGGTGGTCTTCACGATGTCCTGGTAGCCGAGCCCGAGGTCGCCCAGCATCGCCCCTATGTTGCGCATCGTTTGGTGGGTCTGGGCGGCGACCTCGACGCCGACCGGGGCCCCGGTGGCCGGGTCGAGCCCGACCTGGCCGGACAGGAACACGAAGCCGTTGGCCTCCGTCGCCGGCGAGTAGGGCCCGAGCGGCGTGGGGGCGGACGGTATGGACGGGATGGTCTTGGGCAAGCGGTCCTCCGGAGCTGGCTGGTGGAGACACGCTATCGGCTCCCGGCCCGACGGCGCCCGATGAGTTGTGCCGCCGGCTGTGGTCAGATACGGAGCAAGCACCCGACCCCACCTGAGGAGAGCCACCATGCGCAAGCTTGTCGAGTCGACGTTCGTGACCCTGGACGGTGTGATCGGCTCACCGGAGAAGTGGAGCCCGCCCTACTGGAACGAGGAGCACAACGAGTACGCCAGCAGGCTGCTGTTCGCCGCCGACGCCCTGCTGCTGGGTCGGGCCACCTACGAGGGGTTTGCCCAGGCGTGGCCCACCCGGTCGGGGGACCCGTACACCGACCGCATCAACAGCCTTCCCAAGTACGTGGCCTCCACCATGCTCGAAGACCCCACCTGGAACGCCACCGTCCTCGAGGGTGATGTCGCCGAGGCGGTGGCGAGCCTGAAGGAGCTGCCGGGCGACAACATCCTGAAGTTCGGTACCGGCGAGCTCGACCGCACCCTGCTGGAGCACAAGCTGGTGGACGAGTACCACTTCTGGATGTTCCCCGTCCTGGCGGGAAGCGGTCAGCGGCTCATCGAGGGCATCGAGACGACCCACCTGAAGCTGGTGGACCATACGACGTTCAGCACCGGCATCGTGGTGCTCACCTACACGCCGCAGCAGCCCTCGGTCTCGCCGTCGCCGGGGTCGCGGTGAACTGACGGTCTCAGGCGCTGCCGTGGCCTGACAGCCGCCCAGGGACGAGGGGCACCATCGCCATCAGCAGAAGGACTGGCCGCAGCCGCAGGAGCGGGTCTGGTTGGGGTTGCTGACGGCGAACCCCGCACCCTGGAGACCCTGGTTCTTGTAGTCGACCACGGCGCCGCTCAGCATCGCCGCAGACTCGGCGTCCACCGCCAGGCGGACCCCGCCCTTCTCGGACACCACGTCGGTGTCGTCGATCTGGGTGTCGAAGAACATGTCGTAGGAGAACCCGGAGCATCCACCTGGACGCACGGCGAGACGCAACGCCAGGCTGGGATCACCCTCGGCCTCGATCAGCTCGCGCACCTTGTCGGCGGCGGCGTCACTGAGGGAGACGGCAGGCGTCGCGACGGCGGTGACGTCCTCGATGGTCTCGGTGTGCTCGGTGGTGGTCATATGTGCAAGCCCTCCTGGCCTCAGTATATGGCCAAACCATCAACACCATGCCGGCATTCCGAGAGCGGCGGTCATTCGGTGGTGTGGCACACGGCCTCGACATTGTTCCCGTCCGGATCTCGCACGAATGCCCCGTAGTAGCCCTCGTGGTACTCGGGCCACTCCCTTGGCTCGTGGAGCACCTCCATCCCCCGGGCGGCGGCGGCCTGGCGGAAGGCGTTGACGGCGGCCCGGTCGGCGGCGCGGAAGGCGATGTGCGCCTCCTGGCGGATGTCGCCGTGGGTCTCCTCGATGCCGATCCAGAAGTCGGGGAAGTCCACGCCGTAGCCGATGACCCCGGGGCGTTCGAGGAGGCGCCGGCCGCCGAGCGGAGCGAGCACCGCGTCGTAGAACTCGGCGGCCCTGCCCAGGTCGGCGACCTGGATGGAGAGATGATCGAGCATGCCTCCATCATGGCCCACCGGAGCGGCCCCAGGCAAGGTCCCTCGCCGAACCTGAGGTTCCTACGTGTCGCCACGACACGCGATCCGCTGAAGTTGAACCTAAGGCCGTGGCGTGTCGTGGTGACACGCGATCCGCTGATGTTGGGGGCGGATCACCGAACCTAAGGTTCTGCGTACCCCTGGCGATGCGCAATCCGCTGAAGTTCGAGCCGACGACTGGCCGACGTCCGGACCTGGGGACCTGCGGGGGAGGGGAGCCGGTGCCCCCTACAATGGGCCCATGCCCGACCGAGCCTCGATCGATGCCACGCTGCGGGGCGTCATTGACCCCGAACTCGGTGCCGACATCGTTGAGCTCGGCATGGTCAAGGGCGTCGACATCGACGGCGGGAGCGTCGATATCCGCATCGCCCTCACCATCGCCGCCTGCCCGATGCGGGACCAGATCGAGAACGACGTGGTGCGCAAGGTCACCGCCATGCCCGGGGTCGACCAGGTGAAGGTGCACATCGCCGGCATGAGCCAGGACGAGCGGTCCCGGCTGATGGACCGGGCCCGTCGCCGCGCCAGGGACAACGCCACCCCCACCCAGGTGAGCCCGCTGACCAGGGTCATCGCCGTCAGCAGCGGCAAGGGCGGAGTGGGCAAATCCTCGCTCAGCGTCAACCTGGCGGTGGCCATCTCCGACCAGGGGTTCTCGGTCGGGCTCCTCGACGCCGACATCTGGGGCTTCTCGGTGCCCCGGATGCTGGGCGTCACCGAAAGGCGCCTCGAGGCGGGTGAGGACCGCCGCATCGTTCCCACCCAGGCACACGGGATCCACGTGGTATCGACCGGGCTCATCGTCGAGGACGAGCAGATGGCGTTGATGTGGCGCGGGTTGATGCTGTCCAAGGCGCTCGAGCAGTTCCTCACCGACGTCGCCTGGCCATCGACCCTCGACTACCTGATCCTCGACATGCCCCCGGGCACCGGCGACATCCAGATGGCGCTGGCCCGGCTGCTCCCCCAGGCCGAGCTGGTGGTGGTCACCACCCCACAGCTCGCCGCCCAGCGGGTGGCGGCCCGGGTGGCCGACATGGCCCGCCGTTCGCACATGCCGGTGGTGGGGGTGGTGGAGAACATGTCCGGGTTCACCACCGAGGACGGCCGGCACTACGACCTGTTCGGCTCCGGCGGCGGTCTGGATCTGGCGGATGACCTCGGGGTGCCGCTGCTGGGGCAGGTCCCGCTCGACCCGTTCGTGGTCGCCGGCGGCGACGAGGGCAATCCGGTGGTCAGGGCCCACCCCGAGTCGCCCGCCGCCTTCGCCATCGCCGAGGTGGCCAAGCGGCTCACCGACCTGGTGCCCCCTGCCGAGGACGAGACCTGCACCTCGCGGATCGCCGTCCTCGCCGAGCAGCTCTCCCATCTGGGCTGAGCCGATCCGCTCAGGCTCAGCCGGCGGTCGGGTCGAGCCAGTCGGTGACATCATCATGCAGCGCGGCCAATCCGCGGTCGAAGGTGACAAGCCTTGCATCGCGGGTCCTTGCCAACTGCGCCAGGTACGCATCCGTCACCTGCCGGTGCCCGATGACCCCGGTGAGGTCGACATCGGTGTACGGGACATCGTCCGCCCAGAAATCGTGGTCGGTGCGATCGGTCAAGCGGCGTAGCACTGTGCGGGAGTCGCCTGCCGAGACGTGGTTGTGGAGCAGCAAGCGGAGCAGGGTGCCCTGAGTGATCGGGCAGGTGGCAAATGGTCGGCCGGTGTCGAACCAGGATCGTATCGCACCATGGTGGACGTGATCATCGACGACGAGGGCGACCAGAGCGTTGCCATCCAACAGGTGCATCACCGGTCATCGTCCAGGGCGGCGACGTCGGTGGAGGTGACGACCGCGCCAAGATGCACCACCGGCAGGTCGGTCTCGGGATCGTGGCCGACATGCGCCGGACCGGTCTCCCCCAGTCCTCGGCGCATCAGCATGCTGACGGTCTCGCTCATGGTCCGCTGCGAGTCGTTGGCGATGGCGCGGGCGATCCGATGGAGGTCATCGGGCAGATCGATCGTGGTTCGCATCTCTGCATCGTAGTGTAGCATGCATCATGATGCAGACACACCTCATCACGCGTGGTCGGGTTCGGCCGGGGGGATGTCGGGGAGGGTGCGGCCATCGGCGGCAACCTGGCGGCCGCCCACCCACACCGCAGTGACACCCTCTCCGGGTTGGCGGGGGCTCTCGTATGTGGCGTGGTCGATCACCCGCTCCGGGTCGAACAGCACCAGGTCGGCGGCCCGACCGACGGCGACCCGGCCGAGACGATCGCCCAACCCGACGATGTCCGCCGCCTGCGAGGTCATCTTGCGCACCGCCTCGGGGAGCGACACCACACCCTGGTGGCGCACCAGACGGCCAAGGACCCGAGTGAAGGTGCCGTACAGGCGGGGATGGGGCAGCCCTCCCGGGTTGACCACCCCGTCCGAACCCACCGAGGTGTACGGCTGGGCGAAGAAGCGGGAGACGTTCTCCTCGACGTTGTTGAACGAGATCAGCGTCACCCCAAACGCCTCGGAGGCGAGCAGGTCGAACACCACGTCGAAGCCCGCCGGCGACACGGTGTCATCGACCCCGTCCCGCCGGATGAGGTCGGCGAAGGACGACCCCACCAGCTCGCCGCGGCTGGCGCCGGCCACCCGCAGCCCCTCCCAGCCGCCGGAGAAGTCGTACCAGTTGTCCCAGGTGTCGACGTCTTGGAGCATCTGACGGCGGACCCGCTCCCGCACCGCCGGGTCGGCCAGCCTGGTGGCGATATCGGCCATGGTCCCGTCCTGCAGCCACGGGGGGAGCAGCACGATCGCCGTCGACGACCCGGCGATGTACGGGTGGATGTCGGCGGTGATCCGCACCCCCGACGAGGAGGCGGCGGCTAGCTGGTCGAGCATCACCGGCGCCTTGCCCCAGTTGCGCTCCCCCGCCGTCTTGATGTGGCTGTAGTGGAGATGGACCCCGGAGCGGGCGGCGACCTCGATCACCTCGGCGGTGGCCTCGACCACGTGCTCGGACTCGGAGCGGACGTGGACGAAGAACGGCTTGCCCCTGCTCGCCGCCACCTCACACAGGGCGGTCACCTCGGCGGTGGTGGCGAAGGCGGCGGGGACGTACACCAGCCCGGTGGAGAACCCGGCCGCCCCCTGGTCGAGGGCGTCGGCGACCACCGCCCGCATCTCGATCAGCTCGTCTGCGGTGGGTGGCCGGTTGGCCATCCCCATCACGTAGCGGCGCACCGTGGCGTGCCCCACCAACCCGGCGGCCCGGGTGGTAGAGCCTCGCCGCAGCGCCGCCAGGTACTCGCCGAAGCTGCTCCAGGTCCACCGGTCCCGGTCGATCACCCCGTCGAGCCCCGCCAGGAACCGCCTGAAGTCATCGAGGTCGTGGCCGTGCACCGGCGCCGCCGAGATCCCGTCCTGACCGAACACCTGGGTGGTGCATCCCTGGAGGAGCTTGGGCTCGTCCCCGATGGGCGCCCCGCCGTCGCCGGGCACCATGGTGTACAGGTCGGAGTGCGAGTGCATATCGACGAACCCCGGGGCCAGCACCAGGCCGTGACCGTCGGTCACGGTCTCGGATTCGGTCGGGGTGATCGAGGGTTCGATCTCGGTGATCAGCCCGGCGGCATCGAACCGGACGTCGGACACCACCATGTCGGCCCCGGTCCCGTCGAGCACGGAGGCGCCCCTGATCACGGCCGGTGCAGGTGTCGTTGGCAAGGGCACTCCCGAGGGTACCGGCGGAGTTGACCACGCAGTATCCCCGATCGGCGACCGCCGCCGCACACGGTCCAGCCCGCAGCGGGGGGTGACGAACCTACAGTCTGCCTTGCGTCGTCTGGGTGGGCAGACTGTGCCCGAACGGACCCGATCAGGAGACTTCGATGCGGAGCTTCGCCGGGCGCGACATCCTGTCGCTGAAGGACTTCGAGCGCGCCGAGTTGGAGCACATCTTCTCGGTGTGCGACCGGCTGGAGCCGATCGCCCGGGAGCGGCGCAACACGGACCTGCTCGCCCACAAGACGCTGCTCACCGCCTTCTACCAGCCCTCGACCCGCACCCGGCTGGCGCACGAGGCGGCGATGCACCGGCTCGGCGGCCACGTCCTCGGGTTCGCCGATCCCAAGATGACCAGGGCAGGCGACTTCTACCAGGAGTCGATCAAGGACACCGTCCACATGCTGGAGTACTACGGCGACGTCATCGTGATGCGCCACTTCGAACAGGGTGCCCCCCACGAGGCGGCGAAGTGGGCCAGCATCCCGGTGATCAACGCCGGCGACGGCTGGGGTGAGCACCCCACCCAGGTGCTCACCGACCTGTACACGGTGACCAGGGAACACGGCGGGATCGACGGCCGCACCTTTGTCGCCATCGGCGACGGGCGGATGCGGACCATGCACTCGTTGGGCTACGCCCTCACCCGGTTCGACGTCGACCTGGTGTTCATCTCCCCCGACGAGATGCGGGTCACCGACGAGTTCCTCGCCGAGCTGTCCGATGGCAACCTGCACCCCCGCCGGGCCGAGCACGTCGACCAGGTCATCGCCGAGGCCGACATCATCTACATGGAGCCGGTGGTCCAGGCCGACTACACCCAGTCCCGGGTCGAGGACACCGGCGACAGGGCGACGACCCCGGCCAACTACCGGGTCACCCGGGAGCTGCTGACCAAGGCGAAGCGGGACAGCATCATCCTGCACTCGCTGCCCCGGATGGACGAGCTACCCCCCGACGTCGACGCCACCCGCCACGCCCGCTACTGGCAGGAGGCGTACTACGGCGTGGTGATGCGGATGGCGCTGCTGGCCCTGGTCCTCGGGGCGACGGAGTAGCCGTGCCCAGGGCAGTCGTCGCCATCGGGGGCAACTCGCTGATCAAGGACTCGGCCCATCAGAGCGTGGAGGACCAGTACGAGGCGGCGTCGGAGACGACCGACCACATCGCCCCGCTTATCCGGGACGGCTGGGACATCGTGATCGTGCACGGCAACGGGCCCCAGGTGGGGTTCATCCTGCGCCGCTCCGAGCTGGCCGCCCACGAGCTGCACGAAGTACCGCTCGACGCCTGCGGAGCCGACACCCAGGGGGCGATCGGCTACGCCCTGCAGCAGAACCTGCAGAACGACCTGCGCCGGATGGATGTGCCCAAACGAGTGGTGACCATCGTCACCCAGGTCGAGGTGGCCGCCGACGATCCAGCCTTCCAGAACCCGTCCAAGCCGATCGGGTCATTCATGGATGCCGCCAAGGCCGAGGAGCGGCGCACCGAGGGATGGGACGTGGCCGAGGACGCCGGGCGGGGCTGGCGCCGGCTGGTGGCCTCGCCCGAGCCGCAGCGGATCGTCGAGCTGGAAACCATCGCCGCCCTGCTCGACTCCGGCGCCACCGTGATCGGCGTGGGCGGGGGTGGGATTCCGGTGGTCCGCCAGCCCAACGGCGACCTACGCGGGGTGGCCGCCGTCATCGACAAGGACCGCGCCGCCGCCCTGCTCGGAGTCTCCCTTGGCGCCGATCTCCTGCTCATCTCCACCGGGGTCGAGAGGGTGGCGCTGTACTACGGGACGCCCGAGCAGATCGACCTCGACGAGATCTCCCTGGCGGAGGCCAGGGCATACCTGGCCGAGGGAATCCACTTCGCCAAAGGATCGATGGCCCCGAAGATCGAGGCGGCGATATCGTTCCTCGAGGGCGGGGGCGGGCTGGTGATCATCACCGACCCCAGCCACATCGGAGAGGCGGTCGTCGGTAACACCGGCACCCGGATCGTGCCGTGATCTCGCCGGCGGTCACCGGGCTGCGCTGCGTCCTGTGCGCCGCCGCATACCAGCCGGCCGTCGACCGTTACGTGTGCGACCGCTGCGGCCCGCCGGGGACCCTCGACGTCGAGTACGACTGGGATCGGGTGACCGACGGGTGGGGTCGCCATGTCCTGGCGGCCGATCCCGACCCCACCATGTGGCGGTGGCGGCGGATGCTCCCGGTCGCCGCTGGAGCGGCGCTCCCACCGCTTGCCATCGGCGGCACCCCGCTGTACGAGGCGCCCCGGCTGGCGGAGCGGGCCGGGGTCGCCAGGGTGGTGGTGAAGGACGAGGGCCGCCAACCCACCGCCTCGCTCAAGGACCGGGCCTCGGCGATGGCGGCGGTGATCGGCGCCGGCTTCGGGGCTGAGGTGATCACCACCGCCAGCACCGGCAACGCCGCCGCCGCCCTGGCCGGCGTCACCGCCAGCATGGACCTGCGCAGCGTGATCTTCGTCCCCGAGACGGCGCCCGAGGCCAAGGTGGCCCAGCTCCTCGCCTACGGAGCCACCGTCGTGCTGGTGCGGGGCAACTACGCCGCCGCCTTCGATCTTTCCGAGCGGGCGGTGGAGCACTACGGCTGGTACGACCGCAACACCGGGATCAACCCGTACACCACCGAGGGCAAGAAGACGGCGGCGCTGGAGCTGGCCGAGCAGCTCTCCTGGTCGATGCCCGACGCCGTGTTCACCGCCGTCGGTGACGGATCGATCATCGGCGGGCTGCACAAGGGGCTGGTCGAGCTCGACCGGCTGGGGTGGATCGACCGGATCCCCCGATTGTTCGGAGCCCAGGCGGCGGGGAGCGACTACCTGGTGCAGGCGTTCGAGTCGGGCGAGGACGTTGCCACCAAGCAGGCGATCGCGGCGGACACCGTCGCCGACTCGATCTCCGCCGATCTGCCCCGCGATCGGGTGAAGGCGATGCGGGCGGTGCGCACCACCGGTGGCGCCTTCGTCCGGGTCGACGACGACGCCATCCTCGCCGCCATCCCCGTGCTGGCCCGCGGATGCGGGGTGTTCGCCGAGCCCGCCGCCGCCGCCGCGTGGGCCGGGGTGAAGCGGGCGGTTGCCGACGGACTGCTGGGCGCCGGCGCCACCGTGGCCGTACTGTCCACCGGCAGCGGGCTCAAGGACATCGCCTCGGTGCGGCGCGCGGTGGCCGCTGCCGGGTCGCACCCGATCGTCATCGAGCCCGACCTGGGGGCCCTCGAACAGGCGCTGGAGGAGGACGGATGATCGATCTCACCATCGACGAGGCGGCGCTGGAGTCTGCGGTGGAGCGGGCGCGGGAGCGGTCCATCGTGATCCCCACCTTCGCCCAGATGCGTGATCCGAGCCTGATGCCGGACCACATCGCCGCAGGGCTGGGCGACGTCGGGCTGTGGGACCTCCACCCCCGCAACCTGTTCCGCATCACCTGGCACAACGAACCGGTCGAGCACGGGGGCGGCTTCGGACCGGTCAACGTGCTCGAGTTGCCCCCGGAGCTGACCGGGGTCCCCACCCGCATCCTGATGCTGATCGGCGAGTGGTTCCCCACCGGGGCCCACAAGGTGGGGGCCGCCTTCGGGTGCCTGGTGCCGCGGCTGGTCACCGGGCAGTTCGACCCGGCCACCCAGAAGGCGGTGTGGCCCTCCACCGGCAACTACTGCCGGGGCGGCGCCTACGACTCCCACCTGCTCGGCTGTGAGTCGATCGCCATCCTCCCCGAGGGAATGAGCCGGGAGCGGTTCGAATGGCTGGAGTCGGTCGCCGGGGAGATCATCAGGACCCCCGGCACCGAGTCGAACGTCAAGGAGATCTTCGACAAGTGCTGGGAACTACGCCGCTCCGGCGAGGACCTGGTGATCTTCAACCAGTTCGACGAGTTCGGGAACTATCTGTGGCACCACGCCGTCACCGGTCCCGCCATGGAGGAGGCCATCGAGGCGGCGCTCCGCCCCGGCGAGCGATACCGGGGAGTGGCGCTGACCACCGGGTCGGCGGGGACCATCGCCTCCGGCGACTACCTCAAGCAACGCTATCCCACCTCACTGATCGCCGCCGCCGAGGCCGTGCAGTGCCCCACCATGCTCTACAACGGATACGGTGAGCACCGTATCGAGGGGATCGGCGACAAGCACATCCCCTGGGTGCACGACGTGGCCAACACCGACATCGCCGTGGGGGTCGACGACGAGGCCACCGTGTCCCTGCTGCGGGTGTTCAACGAGCCCGCCGGCAGGGCCTACCTGGTCGACCACGGAGTGAAGCCCGAGTTGGTGGAGCAGCTCCCCCTGCTCGGCATCTCGGCGGTGGGCAACCTGCTGGCCGCCGTCAAGGTGTCCAAGCACCACGAGATGACCGGGCGTGACGTGCTGGTCACCGTGGCCACCGACTCGGTGGAGATGTACCGCAGCCGGCTGGCCGAGTTGACCGAGCAGCGGGGTGCCCTCACCACCGTGGCAGCCGCCGCCGCCTTCCACCGCCACCTGCTGGGAGTGGCCACCGACCACGTCCGCGAGCTGGGCTACTGGGACCGCAAGCGCATCCACAACCTGAAGTACTACACCTGGGTGGAGCAGCAGGGCAAGACCGCCGCCGAGCTAAACGCCCAATGGCACGACCCCGACTACTGGACGTCGATCCAAGCGCAGGTGGAGCCCATCGACCGGCTCATCGCCCGGTTCAACCAGATGGTGGCCAGGCATCCAGTGCGCTGATCCTCGACGGGTGCCCGCCGCGACCAGTCCGACCCGGAAGTCCAGCGATACTTCATGGACAAGGCGTTCCCGCGGCAAGCTCGGCGTCTGACCCGGCGACGCCCTCCATCGAGGTCACCGGCGCTACCCCGAGGCACTGTCGCCGCCGCCCAGCTCGACGGTTATCTCGAGGCCGCCCTCGGGCAGGTTGCGGGCGCGCACCCCGCCACCGTGGGAAGCGGCTACGGCAGCGACGATCGATAGCCCGAGCCCGGCCGAGCCAGGACGCGACGCGGCGCGCGTATAGCGATCGAACAGGGTAGCCAGCGTCTGCGCCTCCGCACCCGGCCCGGTGTCGCGCACGATGAGGATGGCGCCGCGCGTGCCGGGCTCGGCGAGGATGCTCACCGCGCCGCCGGCAGGCGTGTGCCGCAGCGCGTTGTCGAGCAGATTGGCCAGCGCTCGCTCGATGGCCGGGGCGTCGCCGCTGATGGTGGCCGTACCGCTGGCGGTCAGCGTCACGCGGCGTGCCGTGGCGACGGTGCCGAACCGCTGAACCGCCGCCGATGCCAGCGCGCCGAGGTCCACCACCTGGCGGCGGTCGAGCACCGCGGCCGCGTCGGCGCGGGCCAACAACAGCAGGTCGTCGACCACGGCGGTTAGGCGGTCGATCTCCTCCAGCGCGCTGTCCAGACCCTCCCGGGCGACCGGCTCCCCGGCCGCGGCACGGACCAACTCGACTTCGGCGCGCAGGATGCCCAGGGGAGTGCGTAGCTCGTGGCTGGCCTCGGAGGTAAAGTCTCGCTCTCGCTGCACCGCGGCTTCAAGCCGCTCGAGCATGCGGTTGAGTGTGGATCCGAGCCGGCGGATCTCGTCGCGGCGGGCGGGCACCGGAAGGCGTTGGGACAGGTCGTAGGCGCCGATGCCATCCGCCTCCGCGGCCATGCGCACGAGCGGCGCCAGTCCGCGGCGGCTGATCCACGCACCGGCGACCCCGGCGAAGGCGCTGCCGGCCAGGGCGACCGGTCCGAACACGGCCAGGAGTAGGCGCTCGGCGTCGGCCAGGGCGGTGATCGGCGTGGTGACGGCGACGATGCGGCCCGACCCGTCGGCCACCGCGGTGCCGACGAACCGTAGTGGCTCGCCATTGACGTCGGCATCGCCGAACACGGGCACGCCTGCAGCCACCCGCACCAGGCGCCCGCCGGCGACGAGCCCCTCCATCCCCTCCAGGCCCGGCGTGGCGTGGAGCACCGTGCCGTCCCGCGCCAGGATCTGAGCCTCCAGGTCGCTCGGCGTCAGGCCACTGTCGGGGTCGGGTTCCAGGTCGGAGAGCAGGTCTCCGTCGAGTCCGGTGCCGCTGGCGGCCCCCTCGACCGCCCTGGCCTGGACGACGGCGACATCGACCAGCCCCTGATCGATGGTGTCGCGCAGACTGGCGCGGAACTCGCGGTAGACGACCGCGCCCACCAGCACCATGAGCAGGAGGAAGGCCAAGCTGGTCATGGCGGCGAGGCGCACGCTGGTTGGCAGTGCGCGCAGCCATGCGCTCATGACGAGCTCACTCGGCGGTTTGGTGGCGCAGCCGGTAGCCGACGCCCCTAACCGTCTCGATCACGTCGACGTCGAAGCGCCGGTCGATCTTGTCGCGCAGGTTCTTCACGTAGGCGTCGATGATGTTGGACGACTCCTCGTCGGACTGGGCGCCCCAGACATGGCGGCGGATCGTGGCGCGCTGGACGACCTCACCGGCATGATGCATGAGGTACTCGAGCAGCGCGAACTCACGGCTGGACAGGTCGATGGTCGCCCCCGCCCAGGTCACAACGCGGGTGGCGGGGTCCAGTGTGAGCGGGCCGCAAGCCAGAGCGGTTGGACGTGGCGGGCGGCCACGGCGGATGAGCGCCCGCAGCCGCGACAACAGCTCCTCGAAGGCGAACGGCTTGGTGAGGTAGTCGTCGGCCCCTGCGTCCAGGCCGGTGATGCGGTCCTCGACGTCCCCGAGCGCGGTCAACAGCAGCACCGGAGTCCAGACCTCGGCGCGACGCAACGCGCGGCACACGTCGAAGCCGTCCATACCGGGCAGCACGATGTCGAGCACGAGGGCGTCGTAGTCGCCCGCTACCGCCCTGGCGAGGCCCGCTTCCCCGTCGGTGACGCCGTCGACGGCGTAGCCGGCTGCGCGCAAGCCGCGCTGCAGCGCGGCGCGCATCTTGTCCTCGTCCTCCACGACGAGCACCCGCATCCCCACCTCCTTGCGGTCCCGGGGCTTCAGGCTGGGACGCACAGTCTGCCATGTGCGGCGGCGCTACGACGCTCATGAAACAAGCATGAAAAACCGCTTGATTTTCATCAAGAATTCATGCATCCTTCGCTGAGCGGAGGAAGCACAGCCGCACCCCGAGGCGTGGCGCTCACCCGAGGAGGAGGCAACACGATGACCGCTGGTCCACAGACCCCAAGCGCGCCGGCAGAGCAGGGGCGCCCTGTCCCGCCGAAGGACTGGCTGCCTGGGCTCGTCGAGAACGGCAAGACCGATGTCGTCTCCGGCTTCATCCTCTTTCTGATCGCGCTGCCGCTGTGCCTCGCCATCGCGCTGGCCTCCGGCGCCCCGGCGATCGCCGGCGTGATCTCCGGCATCATCGCCGGGACGCTCGCCTGCCTGCTCTCGGGTTCTCATGTGACCATCAACGGCCCCGCGGCCGGGATGATCGTCATCGTCGCCGGCGCCGTCACCGAGCTCGGCTACGAGACGGCGCTCGCCGTCGGTGTCGTCACGGGCGGGCTCCAGATCCTGCTCTACTTCGCCAGGGCCGGCAAGATGACCGGGTTCTTCCCGCTGTCGGTTATACACGGGATGCTGGCCGGTATCGGCCTCATCATCATGGCCGGTCAGATCCACGTCGCCCTCGGCCGGCTGAACCCTGGTGCCCACGGGTTCCACATCCTCACCGAGATCCCACCCAGCTTCCAGAACCTGGTTCCCGAGATCGCCCTCGTCGGGCTGGCCGCCGTGCTCGTCATGGTGCTCTGGCCCATGACCGGAGCGCTGGGCAAGATCGTGCCCGCCCCGTTGGTGGCGGTCGTCGTCGGGACTGTCATCGCCGCCATCAACGGGGCCGGCGACATCTTGGTCGGCGAGGGAGCTGACCAGCGCAGCTCGCGCGTCGACCTGGGCGGCGGGCTTCTGGACGGGTTCATCTCGCCGAACTTCTCGGAGGTATTGTCGGGCCCGGCCATCAAGTGGATCTTCCTGTACCTCTTCGTCGCCAGCCTCGAGTCTCTGCTCACCGCGGAGGCCGTCGACAAGCTTGATCCCTGGAAGCGCCGGTCGGACATGAACCGCGAGTTGCTCGGCAAGGGCGTCGGCAACATGGTGTCCAGCGCCGTGGGAGGCATCCCGATGATCGCCGAGGTAGTGCGGAGCAAGGCCAACATCTTGAACGGGGCCCGGACGCGGTGGTCGAACTTCTTCCACGGACTCTTCCTGTTGGTTTTCGTCCTCGCCGCACCCGGTCTGCTCGAGCTCATCCCCCTGGCCGCCCTGGCCGGCATCCTGCTCGTCGTCGGCTTCAAGCTCGCTCACCCCAACGACTTCCGCCACGCGCTCCATGTCGGCAAGGTGGACTTCCTGCTCATGACCGTCACCGCCTTCACCGTGTTGCTCACCGACCTGCTCATCGGGGTGGCGGCCGGGATCGTCCTGGGCCTGGTCTGGGCACTGGTGAAAGGCACGTCGTTGGGCAACCTGTTCAAGCCGGCGGTTGCCGTCACCGAGCAGGGCGAGCAGATCACCATCCAACTCCGCAAGGCCCTGGGGTTTCACAACTTCATCCCGCTGCGTTCCAAGCTCGACGCCCTGCCGCCGGGCAAGACGGTCACGCTCGACTTCGCCGGCGTCCACTACGTCGACCCCACGGTCATGGAGCGCCTTCATGACTTCGAGGACAACTACACCGCCGACGGCGGCACGGTCGTGCGCGTGGGCGACGAGCGGCTGACCGCCGACTCCCACCACGAGTTCGCGACGAGGACGGCGCCCAAGACGCTGGCGCAGACCTAGCCCCCACGATCCGGAATCGAGGCGACAGCCATGGGAATCCTCACCGTCATCACCTGGCTGCCCATCGTCGGGCTGGTCGTGATCCTGCTGCTCCCCCGCGGTCAGGCTGCACTCGCCAAGGGCGTGGCCCTGGCTGTCGCCGGCGGCACCCTCGTGCTCTCATGGGGCCTGCTCACTAGCTTCGACCGCTCCTCATCAAATCCGCAGTTCACCGAGCAGGCGACCTGGATCCCCGAGCTCGGCATGACCTACACGCTCGGCGTGGACGGGCTGAGCTTTCCGCTGATGCTGCTCACGACCCTGCTCACGGTCGTCGCCCTGATCGCGTCGCTGAAGGTGGACCACAACCACAGGGCGTACTTCGCCTGGATGATGCTGCTGGAGTTCTCCATCCTCGGCGTGTTCGTGGCGCGCGACTGGTTCCTGTTCTACGTGTTCTGGGAGATCGCCCTCGTCCCCATGTTCTTCCTCATCGGGATGTGGGGCGGCCCGCAGAAGGCGCGGGCGACGCTGACGTTCTTCATGTACACCCTGGGCGGCTCGGTCCTCATGCTGCTCGGCATCTTCGCGGTCTACCTCGCCGCCGACCCGCACACCTTCGACATGGCGGCGCTCGAGGCGGCCAGCGGTGGGTGGACCCGCGGTTTCCAGATCGCGCCGTTCCTCGCCTTCTTCATCGGCTTCGCGGTCAAGATCCCGGTGTTTCCCCTGCACGGCTGGCTGCCGCTGGCCCACGTGCAGGCGCCGACGCCGGTGAGCATCATGCTGTCCGGCGTCCTGCTCAAGCTCGGTGCCTACGGCCTGCTGCGCGTCGCCGACACGCTGCCGCTGGGCCTGGAGGCGTTCCTGCCTTGGTTGTTCGTCTTGGCGCTGGTCAACATCCTCTACGGTGCCTTCCTCGCCTTCCGCCAGACCGACCTCAAGGCGATTGTCGCCTTCTCCTCGATCAGCCACATGGGGTTCGTGTTGCTGGGGATTGCGGCGTTGAACGTGACGGGCGTGTCCGGGGCGGTGTTCATGATGCTTGCCCACGGCATCATCACCGGCGGGCTGTTCCTCCTCGTCGGCATCATCTATGACCGCACCCACACGATGGACCTCGGGCAGCTGTCGGGCCTCAGCGGACAGGTGCCGGTGTACACGAGCCTCACCGTGCTGGGCCTGCTGGCGTCGATGGGCTTGCCGGGTCTCGCCCAGTTCGTGGGCGAGTTCCAGACACTGATCGGCGCGTTCGAGCGCTGGGGCCTGTTCGTGCTGTTCGCCCTCCTCGGCATCCTCGTGACCGCCACGTTCACGTTGCGGGTCATTTCCTCGATGTTCACCGGCGAACTCGACGCCCGCTGGAAGGGCATGGCCGACCTGGGCGGCCGCGAGTTGGCTGCGGCGGTGCCGCTGGCGATTCTGACCGTGGTGCTGGGGGTACTCCCGGGCCTGGCGCTCGGCCTGATCGACGCCACCGTTCGCGCCATGACCGCGCTGAGCGATTGACCGTGCATCGATGACCACACCCACGCCCGGAACGTCGACGGCGGTGCTCGCGGACCACCGGGCACACCTCGCCCACGAGCTCGAGCACTGGGGCCACCTGCTTCCCAGCCAAGGCCCGATGACGACGTTCGTCCACCACAACACCCTGCACGGGCTGCAGCACAAGCCGTTCGAGCACGCCGTCGCCGAGGCCGAGCAGCTGCTCGGCGGCCGTGCCTACGAGCCAGTCGACCTGGGACGCGCCCGGTACCGCGCCGGCCGCATCGCCGACGCCGACCTGGACGCCGTGTTCGCCATGCGCCCAGAGCTCGACCCCGCCGAGGTGCTCGGCACGGTTGGCGGTCGCACCATCTCCGACGGCGAGATTCGCAAGCTGCACCTCCTGTATGGGGCGACTGCCGTCCCTCCCGCCGTGCTGCGCGACGCCATGACATCGGGCGACGCCGGCCGCCGCATAGCCGCCGACGTCTCGGTGGCCGCCCGGGCGCGGCTGCTCAGCCGCTCGCAACAGGAGCTCGCCGCCAGCCTCGAACGCATCGGGGCCGGCTGGACGCTGGTGGACTGGCTCGGCGCGTTGCTCGACCTGGATGCGCCCGCCGCCGTGCTCGGCGACGCCGAGACACACCTGGCGGCCGATGCCACATCGACCGGCGCGCCCGTCGGGCGACTGCTGCGCGTGCTGGGCGTTCCCGCCAATCGGCAGGAGGGGTATCTCGCCGCGGTGGACGCGCACTGCCATGGCCTGCGGGATACCGGCCGTGGCCAGGAGCACACGCGGCTGCTGTGGCTCGAGGCCGAAGCCCGTGTCGTGCGGGGCCTGGCACGGCGCCACTTCGGAACCCGGGGCACGCTCGATGCGCTCGAGGCCAATTGTGCCCGCGACCTCGAAGGCTACGCCGTCGCCTCGCTATGGCATGCCTGTCTGGCCGCATTCGCCATCACCGACCCGTACGGGCCGACCGACCCCGTGACCCTGATGGCGCGTGACCCCGATGGGGTCGGCGAGCGGGTCGCCGAGGGACTCGCCGACATCGAGCGCTGGGGCGGGCCCGCTGTGCCCCTGCCCGGCGACCTTCGCTCGTCGGTCCGCGTCGCCGCCGGTGAGACACTTGACCGCCTGCGCCGCCGCGCCGCCGACGAGCCCGGCGCCGCCGATGAGCCCCCGCTGCGCGAGGCGGCGTGCGCCGCATGGTTCGTCATGGCGGACACCGACGCTGGCGGACTGTCGCGCCAGGGCGCCGACGCGCTCTACGACCTGGCGCGCCAGCCCGACGGTGCAACGAGCAGCGCACTGCAATCCCTCGCCGACGAGGTGCGGACCCATGACTCCCGGCGGCGGCTGGCCGCTCACCTCGAGACGGTGGCCCGCGCCCAACTCGACCGCGTCGGCCGCGACCGGACACATGCCGACCTCGTTCACGCCCTGGTCGGCGAGGACATCGTCGAGCGGGTCAACCGCTACCTCATCCGGCGCTGTGCGGCGTTTCTCGACCTCGGTCAGGCGGCCTGGCGCATGCCGGATCGCACGCTCGGCTTCTATGAGGGTTGGCGCCGAGCCGCGCCGCACGACCATGCGCTGGACCTGGAGGGGCTGCCCGGCTGGCGTGAGGAGGCGGCTGCACTGCCCGAGCCCCCCGAGGATGCCGTCATCGCGCTGCTCATGCGCCTCGGCGTCGGCGAGGAGCACTGGGGCAGCTACGTCGGGCGGGTCCTGACCGGTCTGCCGGGATGGGCCGGAATGATGAACTGGCGCGGAACGAACCCCCAGTTTCCTCGGCAACAGGCTCAACCCACCAGCCTTGTGCAGTACCTCGCCGTCCGCCTGTTCGTCGAGGTCCAGCTGGTCACGAATGTGACCCGCCGCACCTGGAACCTGGAACCTGCCGACCTCGTCGCTCATTTGCGCGCCCGCCCGCACGAGGTCTGGCTGCGAGCCGAGGCGGTAGCCGGCACCCTGCCCTCCTTCCTGGCCCGTTCCGTGCACGAGCTCCCCGTCGGAGGTGAGATCGACGCAAGCTGGATCCTTCTCGCCGACAAGGCGTGGGCTTATCACGAGCAGCTCGATGGCGCCCGCCCGCTGTTCCGGGCGCATGACCACGCGTGGCGCTTGTTCCGTCTGGCGCAACTGCAGGGGTGGTCGGCGGCCGACGTGCGGGTACTTCCGGCGACGGTCCGCGACCGCCTGCTCGCCGTCCTCGACGGCTTCCCCGAGTCGGCGCACCGCCCCGTCTGGCTGGCCGCCTTCGAGCGCCACTACCGCGAGCAGATCCTGGGCGCGCTCGCCGCCAACCGCGGACGCGGTCGCTGGCGGGATCGCCCGGATCGGCCCAAGGCGCAGGTGGTGTTCTGCATCGACGAGCGCGAGGAGTCCATACACCGGGCGTTCGACGAGCTCGACCCGGGCTACGAGACGTTCGGCGCCGGCGGCTTCTTCGGCGTCGCCATGGACTACCGCGGACTCGACGACCACACGGTCACACCGCTGTGCCCCGCCAACGTGACCCCGGCGAACCGGGTCCAGGAGGTCCCGCGTCCCGAGGCCGTCCCCGTGGCCGAACGCCGTAGCGCGCTCCGTGCCTGGGAGGAGGTCTTCCACAACACCTACTGGGAGTCCAAGCGCAACGCCGTCTCGGCGTTCTTCCTCACCCAGTTGACCGGCCTCGTACAAGCGGTGCCGCTGGCCGGCCGCGTGTTGGCCCCCCGGCGGTGGACCGAGCTGGCCGAAATGGCGCGCCGCCGGCTCGTTCCGAGGCCGCCCACCCTGCTCACCCTGGATCACGACGACCTTGGCCGCGGCTTCGAGACCGTCCAGCAGGTCGACCGCGTCGAGGCGCAGCTGCGCAACATCGGCATGACCCACCATTTCGCCCGGCTCGTCGTCTTCTGCGGGCACGGGTCGGTGTCTGTCAACAACCCCCACGAGTCGGCCCACGACTGCGGTGCGTGCGGCGGTAAGCACGGTGGTCCCAACGGCCGCGCCTTCGCCGGGCTGGCCAACCGCACGGTGGTGCGGGCGCTGCTGCGAGAGCGCGGGATCGACATCCCCGACGACACGCATTTCGTGGGGGCGATCCACAACACCGCCAGCGACCAGATGGTGTTCTTCGACACCACCGACATCCCCGCCAGCCACGCTGCGGAGTGGGAGGCGTTGCGCGCCGACCTCGAGGAGGCGCGCGCCAACTCGGCACGCGAGCGTTGCCGGAGGTTCGGGTCGGCGCCCAAGGACCCCACCCCGGCCGTGGGCCTGCGCCACGTCGAGAGTCGAAGCCGCGACCTGTCGCAGGTCCGCCCCGAGTGGGGCCATTGCACGAACGCCTTCGCCGTCGTCGGCCGCCGCTGCCTCACCCAAGGGGTGTTCTTTGACCGTCGCGGCTTCGTCATCTCCTACGACCCCACCCAGGACCCGACGGGCGCCATCGTCGAGCGCATCTTGCTCGCCATGGGCCCGGTGGGGGCGGGCATCAATCTCGAGTACTACTTCTCCAGCGTCGACAACCGGGTCTACGGTTGTGACACCAAGGTACCCCACAACGTGTCGGGCCTCCTCGGGGTCATGGAGGGGGCGGCCAGCGATCTGCGCACCGGGCTACCGCGGCAGATGATCGAGATCCACGAGCCGATGCGCCTGCTGTTGATCGTCGAGGCCACGCTCGACGTGCTCGGCGACATCTACACGCGCCAGCCGGCGATTGCCGAGCTGCTCGACAACGAGTGGGTGCACCTGGTGGCGATGGACCCACAGGCAGGCACGTTCACCCGGTTCGTGGCCGGCGAGGGCTTCGTGCCTTGGGACGAGCGGGTCCCCGACCTACCGGTCGTCGGGACCTCGTACGAGTACTACCGCGGCAAGGAGGGATTCCTGCCTCCCGTCCTGATCGGGACCACCGGCCCGCGCGACGGGACGGTGACCCGGTCGTGAGCGCCTTCGAGCTGGTTGCCGTCGCCGTCTTCGCGCTACCTCTGGGCGCCGCCGTGGCCAACGGCCTGAACGCCCTCTCCGGTGAGCGCCTGTACGGGCACGTGACCGTTGCCCGGGTCGCGGTCGCGACCGTGTTCGCCTCCTTCTTTGCCAGCCTGTATCTCGCCGCGACGATGGTGGCGCAACCGGGCACGCGCCAGGTCACGATCTACCGCTTCATCCACAGCGGCGACCTCAGCGTCGACTTCGGGTTCCTGCTTGACCCGCTGAGCGTGGTCATGATGCTCGTGGTGACCGGCATCAGCGCGCTGGTGACGCGCTTCTCGGTCAACTACATGCACAACGAGCACGGCTTCACCCGCTATTTCACCGTCTTGTCCCTGTTCGTGTTCGCCATGCTGGTCCTCGTCATGGCCGACAGCTACCTAGTCATGTTCCTGGGCTGGGAGGGGGTCGGGGTCTGCTCCTACCTGCTCATCAGCTTCTACCGGGACCGTCCGGCCTCGGCCCAGGCCGGGACGAAGGCGTTCCTCATGAACCGTGTCGGCGACGCCGCTCTGCTGATCGCGATGTTCGTCCTGGTCGCCCACACCGGCACGCTGCAGTACGGCGAGGTCTTCACACAGGCGTCAGCCCTACCGCGGGGCGTCGTCGAGGGGGTCGGCCTGCTGCTCCTCCTCGGCGCCACCGGCAAGTCGGCGCAGCTGCCGCTTGGGACCTGGTTGGCGCGGGCGATGGAAGGGCCTACGCCGTCCAGCGCGCTGATGCATGCGGCGACGATGGTGACCGCCGGTGTCTATCTCGTGGTGCGCTCGGCACCGATCTACGACCAGGCGCCGACCGCGCTGATCGCCGTCGGCATCATCGGCGCGGTGACGGCGCTGTACGGGCAGCTCGTCGGCTACGTGCAGACCGACATCAAGGGCATGCTGGCGGCCTCGACCACTGCGCAGCTCGGGTTGATGTTCCTGTTCTGCGGCCTGGGGCTGTACGCCGTCGCCATCTTCCACCTGGTGGCGCACGCCTTCTACAAGAGTTACCTGTTCCTGACCGCGCCGTCGATCCTGCACCACCTCCACGGCGGCCCTGATCCGACCGCGGTGCGCCGCCCGGCGGGCACTGCCCGCCCGCTGGCCGTAGTTGCCCTGGTGGCGGCGGCGGGACTGCTGTCGGCACCTCTGGTCGGCCGTGTGCTCCAGTCGGCCGGGGGCCTCACCGGGAACTTCTGGGTGGTGCTGGCGCTGGCGGTGATGGCGGCCTTCGCCGCGGTCTTCTCAACACGGCGCATGACTGCGGTCGCCTTCGCCGGTCATACCGGCGACGAGGACCACGCCAGCGATGCCGGCCATGGCGCCGATGATCGCCCTTCCCACCAGGCGGGCCGGCCAAGCCGCACCCCCACGGCTCGCCTGGTTGTGGCCCTTGGCGTCCTCGCCGGCCTCGTCGCCCTTGGCTTGGCCGTCGACGTCCTGCCCGGCGGGCTCGACGGCTCCTGGTTCCAGCGCCTGCTCGGCCAGGTCGCCGCAGGCAGCGTCGACGTGCCGTTGGGCAACGTGCTCCTCACCGCGGTCTTCACCGGCACCATCGCCCTGCTGTTGCTCTCCGGCTGGTATGGCCCGCGCTACCTCGACCGCTTCCGGGAGGAGTTGCCGGCCTCGGCGGGCCCTGCCGCCATGCGCCGCCTGTACTGGTGGGGGCTGAACCGCGGCTACCTCGACGACTTCTACGGTCGCGCCATCGTTGCTCCGACAGCGGCGCTGGGCCGCGCCCTCGAACGCTTCGACATGGCGGTGCTCGACCGCCCCGCCCCACCGCCGGCGCCGGCAACTGGGCCAGGCGTGTCCCTGTCCGCAACCTGGGAGGCGCGGTTCGCCGCCCTCCGCAGCCGGCAGACCGGGGCCACCGCACTCGCCGAAGCGCCCGAGCCTCTCGATTGGCTGCCGGCAGCGACCGGCGCCGTCCACTCGGGGCAGGACCACCCCCGCGGTGCCGTTGCGCGGATGGGCGCCACCGCCAGGCGCGCCTCCGACACGGGCGGCGTATTCGGCACCGTCGCCGATGTGATTGCCGGCCTCGTCGAGCGGATCGAGCGGGCCGTCTTCCAACGACCGGCCGACACGGGTGGCGTGTTCGGCGCGGTCGCCAACGCGTTTGCGGGCCTCGCCGAGAGGATCGAGCGGGCCGTCTTCCAACCGATCGACACCGGCGCCTTGAAGCTGACCGGAATCATCGCCGGGATCACCGACGCCGTGGAGCGAGCTGTCTTCCAGAGCGGAGTGGAGCGCGGTCTGGAGAGCGCAGGTGCGAGCGCCCAACGGCTGTTGCTGGCGATCGAGCGGCGTCTGGGCCATCCGATGGTCATCGGCAGCATCCTGGCGCTGGCGCTCCTGGCCCTGATCGTGGGCACTCGATGAACCTCGACGAGGTCATGGCCGCCGAGCAGGTGGGCTTCCCGATCCTGTCGGTGCTGATCGCGTTGCCGCTCGTCATCTGCGCGGTGCTGCAGTTCGTCCGCAACGACCGGGCGGCGACGACCGTGGCCATCGGCGGCGCAGGGCTCGAGGCTGTCCTCGCCGCCTTCCTGGCGCTGCGGTTCAATGCCGGTGTCGCCGACCTCCAGTTCGTCGAGCGTTCCGCCGAGGTGCTCGGCGTCAGCTGGCATCTCGGCGTCGACGGGGTCAACCTGCTGTTCATCCCGCTGACCGCGCTGCTCGGCCTGCTGGTGATCGTCTATGCCGAGCACGCCACCGCCAGCAGCCGCACCGGCGACGCACGCTCCTATGCGGTGGCCACGTTGGCGCTGGAGGCGGCCATGATCGGTGCTTTCGCCTCGCTCGACTTGGTCGTGTTCTGGTTCTTCTTCGTGGTTGAGCTGGTGCCGAGCTGGTTCCTCATCACGCGCTGGGGCACCGGTGCCGCCCGGCGGCGTGCCGCCGGCGAGTACGTCGTGTTCATGGCCGTCGGCTCGGCGCTCATGCTCGCCGGCATCCTGCTGTTAGGCCGCAACCACGCCCGGATCACCGGCGACGGCTACAGCTTCGAACTGCTGGAACTGCTCGAGGTCGGCGTGCCCGCCGAGGCCCAGACCTTGATATTCTTCCTGCTGTTCTTCGGCTTCGCCATCAAGGCGCCGATCTTCCCCTTCCACACGTGGCTGCCGAAGGTGCTCGAGCACGGCCCCGTCGTCGGCATGAGCGTCTTCCTCGTCGGCGTCAAGCTCGGCACCTACGGGCTCTTGCGCTTCGTGATCCCGCTCCTGCCCGGCGCCGCCTCCGGCTGGTTCTGGCTGATG
Organism: Acidimicrobiia bacterium; assembly: GCA_051002015.1. Lineage (GTDB taxonomy): Bacteria > Actinomycetota > Acidimicrobiia > Spongiisociales > UBA5794 > JACDBE01. The sequence goes on along the minus strand of JBPCMS010000034.1, from coordinate 21,399 downwards.
GCGATGCTCGGGGTCACGGGCACGGTGTACGGGGCGTTGCTGGCGCTCGGGCAGACGAACCTGCGTCGCCTCCTGGCCTTCGCCAGCTTGTCACATATGGGCGTGGTGATGCTGGGCCTGTTCTCGCTCAACCTCGATGGCTTCGAGGGGGGCCTGCTGCAGATGGTCAACCTCGGGATCGTTGGCGCCGGGCTGTTCTTCGTCGCCGGGTTCCTGTTCACCCGGGTCGGCCCGCCCGAGGTAGGTGAACTGGGCGGGGTGGTCCACCACGCGCCGTTGTTGACCGGCACGTTCTTGATCATCGCCCTCGCCGGCATCGGACTGCCAGGTACCAACGGGTTCAACGGCGAGCACCTGGTCATGCTCGGCGCCTACGAGCAGCACTGGTCGATGGCGATCGCCGCCGGTGTCGGTGTCTTCCTTACGGCCGCCTACTCGCTGTCGTACTTCCAGCGGGGGTTTATGGGTGCGGCGCGACCCGCGGTGGTCGAGCGCGTCTACGACCTCACCGGCCGCGAGCGCGGCATAGTGCTCACCCTCGCCGCCCTCATCTTCTGGATCGGTCTCGGCACCGGCCCCTTCATCCAGACGATGCGCCCGTCGTTGATGGCTGTCGAGCAGCTGGTCGAGGACGCAGCAGGTTCCGCGATGACAATGGGTCGACCGGAGGTCGTGGGCAGATGAACGAGATCACGGCCGCCGAGCAGGCCGGCTTCCCGATCCTGTCCACGCTGGTGTTCCTGCCGGTCGTCACCATGGTTGCGCTCGGCTTCGTACGCAAGGACCGCGCCCTGCGCCGCGTGGCACTGGCGGGTGCGGTAGCCGTGCTCGGCCTGTCGCTGCTCCTCACGGTGGGCTTCCAACGGGACACGACCGACTTCCAGTTCGCCGAGCAGCTTCCGTGGATCGAGTCGATCGGGTTGAGCTATCACCTCGCGGTCGACGGCGTGAGCGTCCTGTTCGTGCCGCTGACCGCCCTGCTGGTCGTCGTCGTCATGCTCTCGTCGTGGACCGCGGTGCGGTACCAGCCCAAGGCGTACCTCATGGCGGTGCTGGCCTTCGAGACCGCCGCCATCGGCGTGTTCGTCGCCGTGGACCTGATCCTGTTCTTCGTGTTCTGGGAGCTCATGCTGATCCCCACCTATGTGCTCATCAAGGTCTGGGGTGACGGGCCGCAGCGCGGCCGGGCGGCGCTGCGCTACGTGCTGTCGATGCTGTTGGGATCCGCCGCGCTGCTGGCCGGCTTCATCATGCTCGGTGTGAGCTACCGCTCGGCACCCGGATCCGGGGGCGCGCTGTCGTTCGATCTTCTGGTGCTGATGGACTCGCCGGTGCCGCTCGGCACGCAGACGGCGGTGTTCTTCCTGCTCGCCTTCGCCTTCGCCCTGAAGGCCCCGATGTTCCCCTTCCATGCCTGGATGCCCACCACCCTGCTGGAAGGCCCCATCGGCATGGCGGTGTTCCTCGGCGGGCTCAAGATGGGCGTGTTCGGGTTCGTGCGCTTCGTTCTGCCGCTGGTACCCGAAGCGTTCGCAGCATGGAGTTGGCTGATCGCCGCCCTCGGCGTGGCGGCCGTGCTCTACGGCGCGCTCATCGCGCTCGTCCAGTCCAACCTGCGGCGCCTGCTCGGCTTCGCCAGCGTCAGCCATGTTGGCTTGGCCATGCTCGGGCTGTCCAGCCTCAACGCCCCGGGATTGCAGGGCGCGCTGTTCCTGCTCGTGAACCTCGGCCTGGTCTCGACCGCGATGCTGCTGGTAGCGGGCTTCGTCCACCAGCGCGTCGGGAGCACCGACCTCGCCGCCCTGGGCGGCCTGGCGCAGCGCACCCCGGCGCTGGCGACATTCGCCCTGATCGCCTGCCTCGGTGCGGCCACGCTGCCCGGCACCAGCGGCTTCCCCGGCGAGTTCCTCATCCTGCTCGGCGCCTTCCGCGCCCACGGCTGGCCCGTGGCCATTGCGGTCACGACCGTGATCCTCGCCGCCGCCTACGTGCTCGGGTTCTTCGAGCGCGCCTTCCACGGGCGTATCCGCAGCACGATCGTGGACGCCACCGCCGACCTGAGACCGCGCGAGACCGTCACCGCTGGCATCCTCGGGGTCGCCATCGTGGCGTTCGGCTTCTTCCCGACAGCATTGCTCGACTACTCCAGCGCGTCGGTCGATGACCTCGTCGACCGGCTAAACCCACCGACTGCCGTCGCCGCCGACGACTAGAGGGATTGCTACATGGACGTCACCGGCCTGACCCCGCTGCTGGCGCTGCTGGTGCCGGTCCTCGGCGCGGCCGGGGTCGTGCTGCTGCGCCATCGCACGCCTGCCCGCGAGCTGTGCGGGGTCGTCGCCGGCATCACCCAGCTCGGTTTGGTGGCGACCATGGTGCCCGCGGTGGGCGACGGCGGCACCGTCTCCTTCACGCTGTCGACGTTCTTGCCGGAGGCACCGATCGCGTTGCGCGCCGATGCCCTCGGCGTCGTGCTAGCCGGCACCGCAGCCGCCTTGTGGGTGCTCACGACGGTCTACGCCATGGGGTATCTCGGGACTGCTCCCGACCCGGCGCTGACCCGCTTCCACGCCTTTTTCTGTCTGACGATGGCAGCCACGATCGGCGTTGCGTTCTCCGCCAACCTCCTCACGATGTATCTGTTCTATGAGGCCTTGACGGTCATCACGTATCCCCTGGTGACTCACACCGGAACTCCCGAGGCCGCACGGGGGGGCCGGCGCTACCTGGCCTACCAGCTCGGCTGCGGCATCGCTTTCCTGCTGCCCGCCATCGTGCTGACCTACATCGAGGCCGGCACCTTCGACTTCGTCCGGGGCGGGATCCTTGACGCCGACGCCGGCGGCACGCTGCTCGTGATCGTCTACGGGCTCTACCTGCTGGGCATCGCCAAGGCGGCGCTGATGCCGGTGCACTCCTGGCTGCCGGCGGCGATGGTGGCGCCGGTGCCGGTGAGTGCCCTGCTGCATGCGGTCGCCGTCGTCAATGTCGGCGTGTTCTGCGTGCTGCGCGTCGTGCTCGACGTGTTCGGTACCGACCTCGTCGCCGAGCTCGGCTTGGGTGTCCTCACGCTGGTGGTGGCTTCGGTCACCATCGTGGTGGCGTCCTGGCACGCGCGGCGCCTGGACAACCTCAAGGGCATCCTGGCCTACTCGACCATCGGGCAGCTCTCCTACATGATCCTGGGGATGGCGCTGCTGTCGCCGGGTGGCCGCACCGGCGCGGTCCTGCACCTGGTCGGGCATTCGTTCAGCAAGATCACGCTGTTCTTCGCCGTGGGTTCGGTGTACCTGGCCTCCCACCGGACCCTCGCCAGCGAGCTACGGGGCATCGGCAGGCAGCTGCCCTGGACGATGGGCGCACTCGCCGTCGGCGCGCTCTCGATCATCGGCCTGCCACCGACCATTGGCTTCATCGCCAAGTACTTCCTGTTCGTGGGTGCCGTCGAGGCCGGGCAGTGGGCGGTGTTGGTCGTCCTGGCCGTCTCGACGCTGCTGTCGGCCGGCTATTACCTGCGGGTCCTGCGTTCCGCGTTGTTCGACGCGCCGCTGGCCGTGAGCGCAGGCGGCCCGGGCGACACCACCGGGCTCCTGCGCTCCCCGTTCGTCACGGAGCCCGGCGCTCTCGTGGTGGGCCCCATGCTGGTGACCGCCACCGTCACCCTGCTGCTCGGCGTGGCGCCTGGTTTGCTGCTTGACCTGATCAGGGTCTCGAGCGGATGAGCTCGACCCGGCCGGCCACCACCGCCCACATCCGGCCGTTCGAGCCGCGTGACCTCGACGAGGCGGTGGCGGTTTGGGCCGAAGCCACCGCCGACCGCCAACCCGCCGTCTTCCCCCTCGCCGACGTGGTGAGCGCGTTGGGCGCCGAGCACATGGCGTTGGTGGCCGAGCGCGAAGGGGCACTGACGGGGGCGGCCGTCGCCCACCTCCAACAGGATCACGCGTGGATCCTGCGAATCGGGGTGCGGTCGGGCGCCCGCGGCGAGGGTGTCGGCGGGGCGCTGCTCGACGCCCTGGTCGACGGGCTGGCGGCGCGCGGTGTCCGGCGGGTCTCGGTGCTGCTGCCTGACGGCGAGGCCGGGGCCGAGGCGCTCGGTGCGCACCAGTTCACGCGTCGCGGCGGCGTCAGCTACCACCATCGTGAGCTCAGCAGTGGCGGGGGCGGCGACGTCCTGGAGCGTCTCGGCGGGCTGTACGTCACGCCTGGCCTGTTCGAGAGGCTGGCCGGCATGGAGCGGGAGAAAGACCTGATCGAGCGCCGCGTCATCCTCCCACTGGCGCGCGCCGAGCAGGCGGACCGCCACGGGGTACGCCCACCGCGCGCCATCATCCTGTTCGGCCCGCCCGGGACGGGCAAGACGACCTTCGCCAAGGGCGTCGCCTCGCGGCTGCGGTGGCCATTCGTGGAGCTGTTCCCGAGCCACCTGGCGGTCGGTGGCGGGCAGGCCGCGGCACTGCGGGAGTTCTTCGCCAGCATCGTCGAGGTCAACGAGGTGGTGCTGTTCATCGACGAGGTCGAAGAGATCGCCGCCACCCGCGACGGCCGGCCGGTGACCCATGCGGTCACCAACGAGTTGCTCAAGCTGATCCCGGCCTTCAGGGAGCGGCCGCGCCACCTGCTGGTCTGCGCCACGAACGCCATCCACAGCCTCGACGCGGCGTTCATCCGCCCCGGGCGTTTCGACTATGTGCTGCCGGTGGGGCCGCCTGACGAGACGGCGCGTGCGGCGATCTGGCGTGGCTACGTGGCCCAGATCACCGACGACGATATCGACATCGACCGTCTCGTGGAGGCCACGCAGCTGTTTACCCCCGCCGACATTGACTTCGCGGCGCGCAAGGCAGCGCAAGCTGCGTTCGAGCGCGAGGTGTTCGGTGACGGCTCCACCGAATGCAGCCTGATCCCGGGCTCAACGCGCGCCACCGTCGACGACTTCCTCGGCGCCATCGCCGACACCCGGCCGACGCTGACCCAAGCCATCGTGCAGGAGTTCGAGACCGACATCGACACCTACGCCCGGATGTAGCGTCCGCCGCCGGGGTCAGGTCGGGCGCGTGCAGCTGCGACGTTGGCGTCCCGCAGCACCTTCACGATTCGTGGTTGAGGGCGTGCACGTCGTCGTCTGCCCCAGGCGGATGACTTCCAGCCCGGTGCGGTCGCTGACGGCCGGCCCTCAGTCCTCCAGCCGGAACACCCACAGCCCGGAGTTGATGTCCGAGGCGAGGGCGTATTCGTCCTCCAGCCAGACCCCCCACACGAACGGGAACTCCTCGCCGGGGAAGAACAGGCCGCGCGGATCCGCCGCCGGGGTGGGCACGAACTGTGCCTTCTGCACCGGGTTGCGCACATCCGTGATGTCTAGGATCACCACACCCTCGGAGTAGTACGACAGGTACAGATCGTTGCCGTCCAGCTTCGGGTCATGGACGGTGAAGTCGCCGATCCCGGGCGGCAGCAGCCGGGTGGACGGCATCTCGAACGTACCCAGCGGCACCGGGTTGGCCGGGTCGGCGATGTCGTAGAAGCGGGTGTAGCCCCAGGCCTCCTCGAACCCGCCTCCGGCGAACGGGAAGAAGTCCTCGTCGGTCTGCACCAGGAGGCGACCGCCCCGCCCGGTCCACGCCGAGTGGGCGTTGCCCTCCTCGTCGACGGCGAAGTCGGTGCGTCCGATCATGGTCGGGTTCCTCGGGTCGGACACGTCGAGGATGATCGTCCCCAGGTCCCAGTACGACAGGTAGGCGGTGCCCTGCCCGTCGGCGATCACCGAATGGGTGAAGTTGACCCGGAAGGCGCCCTCGTCGTCGATGTCGGCGGGATGGACGCCGAGCTCGGCCCAGGCGCCCCACTCCCCCACCTGACGGGGACGGTCCGGGCGGGTGACCTCCCAGATCTGGAAGTCGGGATCACCGGGGGTCACCCCGTCGGGGCTGGTGAACAGCTCGGACAGGATGATGGCGGTGTACACGTAGACCCGGTCGCCACGCACGTCGAGATACAGCTCATGCGAGCCGCCGGCGTTGACGTCGGTCTTGACCAGCGCCAACCGCTGCGGGTTGGCCGGGTCGGTGACGTCGTAGACGCCGAACCCGCGGAAGACATCATCACCGGCGACGCAGTTCTGGAAGGAGACGGCGGCGAGGTCGCCGGTGAACCAACGGGTGCTCACCGACTCCACCTTGACCTTCTCGGTCCAGGTCCCCTCCACGTCGGGCTCGTTGCGCCGGTCGGCGAACGTCGACACATGGGTGGGTGCCGATGGATCGCTCAGGTCGTACACGCGGACACCCTGGGACGGGCACCACCGCCTCGCCCCGAACGTGCCCCAGGACCCCAGGTAGGCGTTGTCCTCGTGGGCGACGACATCGGCGTTGAAGCCTCCGCCCGGGTCGACGTGACCGATGAGCTCGACCCCGAACGATTCGGCGGCGGCGAGCGTGGCGTCTAGCTCGGTGCCGGCGGCGACGTCGCCCAGCTCCATCAGGTCGCCGTCACCGGCACTGTCAGGCACGCACAGCTTGCTGGTGTCGTGGGCGCAGGCGTGTCCGTGGCTGGTCGCCAGGCCCATCACCAGGGCCAAGGCGAGGACAACCAGAGCCCATCGAACCCCGCGCAGTACGGATAGCGACATGGTCGCCTCCTCCTTGTAGCGCGGCATCCTCGCCCCGCGGTTCCCTGATGTCTACTCCTTTGCGCGGCGCCATGCCGCTGCGGGCGGTGGCCCAGGCTGGCGCAGCCACCCTTCCCGCGCCTGTCTCCCCTCCCGCCAGCGGCGACGGAAGCCAACGCGCCGCTCGCCCGAACCCCCTCCCCGGTCCGCTCCGCAGCCACCTCTCCCCGAAAGCGGAAAGGGGAAATGGTCTGGATGGGAAGGGATACGGGACGAGGTACGGCGGAGGCGGGTGGTCCGGCAAAGCCGCGCGGTTCGGTCAGTTGGAGTATTCGATCAACCGGTTGGCAAGGTCGCGCACCGCCTCCTTCAGCTCCGCGGGCTCGAGGACCTCGAACCGGCAGCCCAGCCCCGCCAGGTAGCCGGCGATCCACGTCACCTCCTCGGCGCCGATGCGGAGCATGGTTCCCCGTCCCGCCTTCTCCAGCACCCCGATGGTGGGACCGATCCGCTCCACCGCCCGCTGGTAGGCGAGATGTAGCAGCACCCGGGCCTGGTACCGGTACACCTGCACCGCGATCCCCTCGCGCACCAGGGCGGCGGCGTCCGGCGGGTCGGTGTGGGTGAACCACATGCCGGTGCGTTTGGGGTTGGTCACCCGATCGACGCGGAAGGTGCGCCATGCCTCCCGATCCCGGTCGCGGGCCACCAGGTACCAGCGCCGGGAGGTGTGGACCAGCTGGTACGGCTCGACGTGGCGCTCGGTGGCGTTGCCCTCCCGGTCGACGTAGTCGAATCGCAGTCGTTCCGGTCCGCGACATGCCTGGGCGACGGTCACCAGGACATCGGGGGCGACCGGTGACGACTCTGCGATGGTGGTGCGCAACCCAACGGTCGCATGGTGGACGCTGTTGATCTGGTCCGCCAGCCGCACCGGCAGCACCTGTTCGATCTTGGCCAGGGCGGCTACGGCTGCGTCCTCGAACCCGGGCAGCGCCCCGCTGGCGGCGGCACGCAGCCCCAAGGCGACCGCCATCGCCTCGTCGTTGTCGAACAGCAGGGGTGGGAGCGCTCCCCCGGGCGCCAGCTGATAACCCCCGGCGGGTCCGGAGAGCGCCTCGACCGGGTACCCGAGGTCACGCAGCCGGGTGACGTCACGACGCAGGGTGCGGGCGGTCACCCCGAGCCGGTGGGCCAGCTCGTCGCCGGTCCAGTTGGAGCGCGCCTGGAGCAGCGACAACAGACGCAACATGCGGGCGCTCGGGTCCATGAATCCCAGCTTGACGGATACTGCGGACAGGATCTGTCCGCAATCTTAGGTACCTTATGTGGGTATCAGCACAGACAAAGGGAGGACGTCATGTACACCAGCGCCGAGATGCTCTACACCCTGGTGAAGTCGATGCAGGACGACCGGATCCGCCAGGCCGAGCACGCCCGCCGGGCCCGCGCCGTCGTGGGGCCGAGGTCGGGGCTGCCGCGGTGGCTCCAGTCCCTGATGCCGTACCGACCGCCCACCCCCGACCCCCCTGCGGCCGAGCCGCAGCCCGAGGTGCCGGTCGAGGATCCATGGCGGGAGGCCGCCTGAGCCGACCACAGGGAACGATGAGGACCGGTGCCACGCCACCGGTCCTCATCCGCGTTCTGTGCCGAACCGGCACCCACCCCGCGTCGGGGCATGTGTGGTCCTTTCATGCGAGCGTGTGCACACACCGCCGGTGAGACGCCGATGGATTCGGTCGTCACCACGAGACCTGGTTCTCACCTGGCTATCCAGGCATCGTGAGCGGGGCCGGTAGCCTGGATCCATGCCGACCAAGATCCACTCCCAGGACGTCACCATCGGTCCGGCCCGGGCCGGCGCCCGCGCCATGCTGCGCGCCGTCGGGCTGGGCGAGGACGACTGGGTCAAGCCGCAGGTGGGGATCGTCTCGGCGGGCAACGAGGTCACCCCGTGCAACCTGACCGGGGCCAAGCTGTCCGAGTTCGCCAAGCAGGGGGTGGGCGATACGGGCGGGGTCGGGCTGATCTTCACCACGATCGCCGTCTCCGATGGGATCTCGATGGGTCACGAGGGGATGCGGGCCTCTCTGGTGAGCCGTGAGGTCATCGCCGACTCAGTGGAGCTGGTGATGCACGCCGAGCGTTTCGACGCCATGGTCTCGATCGCCGGCTGCGACAAGTCGCTCCCCGGGATGCTCATGGCCGCCGCCCGCCACAACCTCCCGTCGGTGTTCCTGTACGGCGGGTCGAGCCTGCCGGGGCGTCACGCCGGCAGGGACATCTCGCTCATCGATGTGTTCGAGGGGATCGGAGCCCTCTCCGAGGGGCGGATCGACGACGCCGAGCTGCTCGCCATCGAGCGGGCGGCGTGCCCAGGGGTCGGGTCGTGCGCCGGGATGTTCACCGCCAACACCATGGCCTCGGTCGGCGAGGCGCTGGGGATGTCGCTCCCCGGCAGCGCCACGGTCCCCGCCGCAGACGACCGACTCGACGGCTACGCCGACGCCTCGGGTCGGGCGGTGATGGCGCTGCTGGAGTCGGGGATCCGTCCTCGGGACATCATGACCGGTGGGGCCTTCGAGAACGCCATCACCGCCGTCATGGCGCTGGGCGGGTCGACCAACGCCGTGCTCCATCTGCTGGCGATCGCCCACGAGGCCCGGGTCGCGCTCGCCCTCGAGGACTTCGACCGCATCAGCCGCCGCACCCCCCACCTCGGCGACCTGAAGCCGTTCGGGCGGTACCACATGGTCGATCTCGACCGGATCGGAGGGGTGCCCGCCGTGCTGCGGGCGTTGCTCGACGCCGGGCTGCTCCACGGCGACGCCGTCACCGTCACCGGTCGGTCCATGGCCGAGAACCTGGCCGAGGTCGCACCCCCCGGCGAGCAGGGGGTGGTCCGCCCCGTCACCGCCCCCATCGCTCGGGAAGGAGGGATCGCCGTGCTCCGTGGCTCGCTTGCCCCGGGCGGATCGGTGGTGAAGATCGCCGGGATCGACCTCGATGTGTTCGAGGGGCCCGCCCGGGTCTTCGATGACGAGCAGCACGCCCTGTCCGAGCTGTTCGCCCACGGCATCAGACCGGGCGACGTGGTGGTAATTCGCAACGAGGGGCCGCGGGGCGGGCCCGGGATGCGGGAGATGCTCGCCATCACCGGTGCCATCAAGGGGGCGGGGCTGGGCCAGGACGTCCTGCTGATCACGGACGGCCGGTTCTCAGGGGGCACCACGGGGATGTGCATCGGGCACATCGCCCCCGAGGCGGTGGACGGCGGGCCCATCGGGCTGGTCGAGGAAGGGGACCGGATCAGGGTCGACATCGGCGCCCGCCGGCTCGATCTCCTCGTCGACGATGCCACTCTGGCCGCCCGCGGCGCCGGCTGGCGCCGCTACCCGGAGCGGTACACCACCGGTGCCCTGGCCAAGTACGCCCGCCTGGTCGGATCCGCCGAAGCCGGCGCCGTCTGCGACTGATCCCCTCTGCTCCCCCTTCCCCTGCGGGGGCGGGTCGCCGTTGGCCGTCGAGGTCGTCGACGGTGTCCTTTCCCCCTTGCCCTGCCGGGGCGGGTGGCCGACCCGGACCGAGCGCGAGCAGATCGGCCGGGGCGGGGGAAGGCAGCCAGACCAGACCTGCGCGGCGTGAGGTCCCCGGAGCGAGCCGGGCCAGACATCGGAGAGACGGCGGCGGCTTCATGCCGGCTCGGGGCGGCCCTCGTGGTAGAGGTGGTAGCGAAGCTCGAGGAACGCCCGCTGGGCGCTGTCCACCAGACGGGTGAGGTCGGGTGCGCCCGTTCCGAGGCTCTCCCCCAGCGAGGCGAGGAAGGCGCAGGGAGCGGTCAGCTCGTCGAGAAGGGCCTCGAGACGGAAGACCAGCGCATCCACCGCCGCACCGGTCTCACCGGCGTACACCGCCTCGGCCAGGCGCCCCGCCACTCCCGCCGCCTCGAGGGTGTCGTCCGACCATCTCCAGCGGCCGGACTCCTGCAGACAGGCGGCCACCTCGGCTGCGTACAGCCAGGTGTAGTGAGGGTCGAGGGGGTGCACCGTCATCGGGTCTCCGATCTGCTCAGGGCGCGCCACCGCGGCGCACCTGACAAGATGGGAGTTCGACGAGGGCGGGACGATAGCAGGGGTCACGGTGGAATCAAGCGGTTTCCGTTGCCGGGGATGGGGTCAGTGCGACGGATCGGCCGGGACCGAGTCCGGCTCCGGCCCGATCGTCAGGCGGATCCGGGTCACGCCCTTGACGTTCCAGCACAGGGTCCTGCCCTGGGGAACCAGTAACCGGAAGGAGCCGTCGTCGTCGCCGGGGTCGATCACGGCCTTCTCCACCACCACGTCGATGGGGATCGAGGCCCGGTAGCCGGCGTCCGCAGTCTCGAAGGTGGCGTGTGTCGACCGGCCGAGGTCATCGAGGAGACGGGCCACGGCGACGGCCTGACCCTCGGCCATCGACACCACCTGGCGGTGCGACCAGCGACGCTCGCCGCCCGGCCCGATGACGGTCAGCTCGGTTCCTGGCATCACGGACACGGTAGTCAGCCGGAAATGTCGCACCCGACCGGTATCCTCCCGGGAGCATGAAGAACGGCACCAGCCAGGCGGTCCTCGTGGCCGATCTGTTCAGCGGCGACGGCCCCCACGGGGCGATGGCGGACGCATATCTGGGCCAGCAGTGCTCGCACTGCGCCGCTCCGGTGGGCGACGAGGCACAGCTATCGCTCGAGGGATTCCTCTGCGTGCGTTGCGCCAGAGTGTTCAACCTCTGACCCGGTCACCGGTCGGGACCCCAGATGCGCCGGAACATTCGGCTCGACCAGCCGACGGAGGGGTTCGTGGATGGCTTGGTTGGCGACGACCACGTGCGGCATGTACGGGCCAAGGGTCGTCCCCCACGGATCGGTGGCGATGCCGCCCGCCTCGGTGACGATGAGCAGCCCGGCGGCGAGATCCCACGGCTTGAGTTGATACTCGAAGTAGCCGTCGAACCGGCCGGCGGCGGTCCAGCACAGGTCGAGGGCGGCTGAACCGAACCGCCGCAGCCCGGTGACCTGGGCCAGCACCGCCCCCAGCCCCGGCATGTAGGAGGCGGCGTACCGGTCGTGGTCGTATGGGAAACCGGTGGCAACCACCGATCCGGCCAGATCCGGTGTGTCCGACACCGCGATGGGGACGCCGCCGAGGGTGGCTCCTTCACCGGCGGCGGCGGCGAAGAGCTCGCCCCTCGTCACATCGAGCACCACCCCGACCAGAACCCGCTCGCCCTCGCACAGCGCAACGGACACCGATACGTGATCTATCCGATGGACAAAGTTGACGGTGCCGTCGAGTGGGTCGATCAGCCACCGCCGGCCCGAGCCATGGGTGTCCGTCCCCTCCTCACCCAGCACCCCGTCGTCCGGGCGGTGCTCGGTGAGCACGGCGAGGACGGCGGCCTCGGACGCCCGATCGATGACGGTCACCGGATCGAACCGGCTCTTCATCTCCGGCACGATCCCGGTCCCGAACCCCCCGGCCACCACGGCGGCTCCGGCCCGAGCGGCAGCGGCAGCAACCTCTAGATCATCCATTCCCGCCAACCTAACGCGGGTTCCTCCGGGTAGCGGAGCCGCCGCGTCGGTCTCCCACGCTCGCAAGCCGAGCCGACAGTCTGTTTCCTCTCCCCCTACGGGGGAGGGTGGCTGAGCCAGTCGCCGCAGGCGAGCAAGGACAGACGGGGCGGGGGAAGGCCATCCCGGAAACGCCGGGGCGTCCGTATCCCACCCCGGCTCGCAGAGCCTCACCACCCCTCCCAATGGGAGGGGAAAGAACGGGCGGGGAAAGGCAACCAGACGCGGCGCCGGGGCGTCCGTCCCACCCCGGCTCGCAGAGCCTCGCCACCCCTCCCAATGGGAGGGGAAAAGAACGGGCGGGGAAAGGCAACTCGGTCGCGCCTCGGGGCGCCCTCCGTATCCCACCCCGGCTCGCAAAGCCTCACCACCCCTCCCAATGGGAGGGGAAAAAGAACGGGCGGGGAAGGGGGAGAGTGGTCGGGTCCGGCTAACTTCCGGCTCATGGGCCCCTATCTCGCTGCGGTGCTTTCGGGAGCCCTGCTGTGGGCGTGTTTCCCTCCGCTCGACCTGGGATGGCTGGCCTTCGTGGCCCCGGCGCCGATGCTGTGGGCCTGCCGGCAATCGGAGTCGGTGCGGTCCGCACTCGCCGTTGGAGCCATCACCGGGCTCGTGTTCTTCGGGGCCATGCTGTTGTGGATCTCGGTGCTCGGCGTGGTCGCCTGGATCCCGCTCACCATCGTCCTCGCCGCCTACACCGCGGCATACGCCATGCTGGTGTGGGCGTTCCGCCTCCTCCCCGCCGGACGATGGTGGATCCTCACCATCGCCGGGTTCGGGTTGATGGAGTTCGTCAGGGCGCGGTTCCCGTTCAGCGGCTTCCCGTGGGGCTCGCTCGGCTTCGCCGCCGCCGGCAGCCCCGGGTTCCTCGGCTCGGTCCAATGGATCGGGGACTCGGGCTGGGGCCTGCTCGCCGTAGCTGTCGCCGCCGGAGTGGTCCTGGTGGTGGAGGACACCGAGCACTGGCGGTTGCTGGTCGACCCGCTGGTGGTCGTCCTCCTCCTGGTGCTGGGGGGCGGGTTGTTCCCACCGTCTGCGGACGGCAACGTCATGCGGGTGGCGATCGTCCAGGGCAACTCGCCGTGCCCGGGCACCCACTGCGTCGACGAGAACCGTCTGATCTTCGAATCGCATCTGGCGCTCACCCGGTCGATCGAGCCGGGAACGGTGGATCTCGTGGTGTGGCCGGAGAACTCGCTGGGAACCCCGTTCGAGCCGGTGGAGAATCGCGACGTCAACGTGGCCATCATGACCGAGGCCAGGCGCCTCCACGCCGCCTTCCTGGTGAGCGGCACCAGGACGGTGGATGAGGCGACGTTCCGCAACGCCAACTTCTTCTACGCACCCACCGGCTCCCTGCTGGGTGAGTACGAGAAGCGGCATCCGGTCCCCTTCGGCGAGTTCGTCCCGCTGCGGTCCGTGTTCGGCTTCGTCCCCCAACTCGACAGGGTGCCCCGCGACATGGTCCGTGGCGACGGTCCCGTGATGTTCAGCACCGACCAGGCGATCGTCGGGTCGCTGATCTCGTTCGAGGGGGCCTTCACCCGCTATCTGCGCCAACAGGCCGCCGCCGGTGCCCAGGTGATGGTCCTCGCCACCAACGAGAGCAGCTTCGGCTCGGGCGCCGCCTCGGACCAGCTCATCGACATGGTGCGGGTCGGGGCGGCCGCCATCGGCCAGGACGTCGTCCACAGCGCCATAACCGGCAAGTCGGTGTTCATCGGCGCCGATGGCGCCGTTGGCGAGACCACCGGGCTGTTCGAGGCGAGGGTGCTCTACGGCGAGGTACGGCAGCGCATCGGTGGCCCCACCCTGTACACCTTGTACGGCGACTGGTTGCTGATCCTGGTGGTGGCTGCGGCGGCGATCGCCGTCGTCCTCCCCGGAGGACGACGGCCCGACCGGACACCCGCCGGTGCGGCGATGCGTTCGCTGCTTGGCGGTCAGCCCTCGTAGCTGCGCAGCCCCGCCTCGATGATGTCGATCCCGAGGTCGAGATCCTCGGGAGAGACGTTGAGCGGCGGGATGAACCGGATGACGTTGCCGTCAGGACCGCAGTTGAGCAGGAACATGCCCTCCTCGAGGCAGTGCGCCTTGAGATGCTCGAAGGCGCCGGGGTCCGGGCTGTGGCCGTCCTCGCCCACCAGATCCACCCCGATCATCAGCCCGAGGCCGCGCACGTCGCCGATCACGCCGAGGTCGTCCTTCATGGTGGCGAACCGGCCGAAGGCGTGGTCGGACAGCTTGGCCACGTTGGGCAAGACCTCGGCCAGACCGTCGATGGTGGCCACGGAGGCGGCACAGCACACCGGGTTGCCCCCGAAGGTGGTGCCGTGCGCCCCCGGGGGCCAGGCATCCATCAGCTCCTCCGAGGCGCCGACCGCAGACAGCGGGAGCCCGTTGGCGATCGCCTTGCCCAGAGCCACAACGTCGGGGCGAACCCCGTAGAGCGCGGTGGCGAACCAGTCACCGGTACGGCCGAACCCGGTCTGCACCTCGTCGGCGATCAGCAGGATGCCGTGCTCGTCGGCGACCCTGCGCAGTTCGGTGAGGAACTCGACCCCCGCCGGGTAGTAGCCGCCCTCGCCTTGCACCGGCTCGATCAGGAAGGCGGCGACCTCGACCGGGGCGATCTGGTGCTCGAGCGTCAGATGCAGCTCCTCGATGGCCCTGGCGGTCGCCTGCTCCTGGGTCATCCCCCAGCGGAACGGCCAGGGGAAGGGGGTGACGAACACCGAGCCCACCAGCGGGTGATAGCCCTGCCGGTACTTGGCCTTGGAGGTGGTGTACGAGACCGACCCCATGGTCCGGCCGTGGAAGCCGCCCCGGAAGACGACGACGCCCTGGCGTCCGCTGACCTTGCGGGCCAGCTTGACCGAAGCCTCCACCGCCTCGGCGCCCGAGTTCATGAAGATGAACTTGTCGATCCCGTCGGGGGTCACGTTCCGCAGCCGCTCGGCGGCGTTGACCATGCTCTCGTAGCGGAACACCATCCCCGAGTGCCATACCTTGTCGAGCTGGTCGATGATCGCCTGCTTCACCGCAGGGGGCTGGTGGCCGAGGTTGGAGACCGAGATACCCGAGGAGAAGTCGAGCAGGCGCCTGCCATCGGCGGAGGTCACCCACGAGCCCTCGGATCCCACGATCTCGATGGTGGTGTCGAAGTCGATGACGGAGCCGATGACCTCGGCGTGGCGGTGGTGGAGTTCTGGCATTGATGTGCTCCTTGTAGCGTCGAGGGACGGGTTCGGGCTGGGCGGCGAAGCCCGGTTACGGCGCAGCGAACAGGTGCCTTCTGGTGACCCGCGGAGTCCTCGACATGGCGGGCATTGTGACACATCGGAACCACCGGCGGCCCGGCCGCGGGGTCGGTCAGTGGCCGCCGAACTCGGGTGGACGGCGCTCGGCGAATGCCCTGATCGCCTCGCCCAGGTCATCCGAACCGAGGAAGGCGGCGTTCCAGAGGGCGACGTAGTCGAGCGCCTCCCCGACCGATCTGGCTTCGCCCGCCCGCAGCACCGCCTTCGCCCCCTGCACCGCCAGCGGCGAGTTGGCGGCGATGGCCCCGGCCAGCTCGAGGGCGGAGGCGATGGCGGCGTCACGGTCGGGGAGCGTCCGGTTGACCAGCCCCATCGCCTCGGCCTCGGCGGCGGTGAAGTCCCGCCCGGTGAACACCAGCTCGGCGAGATGGCCCGGGCCGATCAGCCGGGGCAGCCGCTGCAGAGTGCCGACGTCGGCGACCATCGCCAGCCTGGTCTCCCGTACCGAGAACACCGTATCGGCGGCGGCGATGCGGATGTCACATGCGGTGATCAGATCAACCCCGGCCCCGATGCACCAACCGTGGGTGGCGGCGATCACCGGCTGGAGGCAGTCGGCCAGCGTCGAGAAGGTGTGTTGCATCCGCTTGACCATGGCGTAGGTCTCCCGGCGGCCCGCCACCCCGGTGTCGCCACCGGCCAGGATCGGCCCGAAGGCGGTGAGGTCGAGCCCGACGGTGAAGGCGGGGCCGGTGGCGGCGACCACGATCACCCTCGTCTCCGCATCGGCGGCCACCGCCTCGACCACGGCAGGGAACTCGTCCCAGAACTGAGGCGCCATGGCGTTGCGGCGATCGGGATTGTCCAACCAGACGATGGAGACGTGGCCGCGCCGCTCGTTGCCCACGGTGGTCACAAGGCGCCCTCCATAGCGGTGGCGATCCGGTCGCAATCCTCACCGGGGATGGGACAGCGCCGGCGGGACGGGGTCCGGCACACCGCTCGTCGACCCGGAGATGGCGGGTCCCCGGTCATGTCAGCGACCAGGCCGCCTCGGCCGCCGCCAGGTCCGCGGGGGTGTCGATGCTGCGCCACGACCGCCCGTCCTCGCCCCACCCCCTCCAGGCGGGCTGGTCGATCTCGGTGGCGTCGACCCGGTCGAGGAGCTGCTGCAGCGACGGATCCGCCTGGGCGGCGATGAGGCGCTCCAGCACCGGGTAGCAGGTGTGGCGGTAGACGGCGCAGGTGGCCTGGCGGCGGCCGTCGAACGGGACCGCGGCATCGCCGGAGATGGCGAGCAGCCGGCGCAGCGTGGCGGGATCGACGAAGGGCTGGTCGGCAGCGACCAGGACCACGTCGTGTCCCGGCCAACGCCGGAAGGCGGCGACAAGCCCGGCGGCCGGTCCGGCCACCCCGGGTGGATCGGTCACCGAGTCCACGTCGCCGACCCGTCGTCCGGCGACTGCCACGCCATCGACGCCGGCGGCGGCGAGGGCGGCAAGGACGTGATCGAGCATGGTGGCGCCGCCGAGCTGGAGGTCCGGCTTGTCGACCCCCATCCTCTGGCTCGACCCCCCGGCGAGCACCACCCCGAGCACCGGAGCCGTCCGCCCGGTGAGGTCGAGGCCCAGGAACCGGGCGCAGGCCAGCGGGTTCTCCCGGTAGCGCTCGGTGTCGATGAACCCAAGCGACTCGTACAGGGCGTTGGCCTCCGGCATCGAGGCGGTGTCGGTGTCGAGGACCAGCCGGGAGGCTCCCAGCCGGTGGGCGGCGGCGATGGCGTGGAGGGCGAGACGCCGGCCCACGCCCGCTCCCCGGGCGGAAGGCCGCAGGTACATGCGCTTCATCTCGGCCAGGCCAGCGTCGAGGCGGCGCACCCCGACCACCCCCACCGCCTCGCCCGGTGACCGCTCGGCCAGGAAGAGCGCCCCGCGGTGACCGCCGTACTCGACGCCGAGGTCGGCCAGCTCGGTGTCGACGTCCTGGAAGTCGAGGACAAACGGCAGCGACGCCACGTACTCGCCGATCAGCCCGGCGGCGGCGGCGTGGTCGTTGGCCGATACCGCCAGCCTGGTGACGACGGTGTCCATGGGACCGAACGATAGATGGTGCCAGGCCCGCTCAAACGAGACGGACGGCGCCGGAGCCGGGGACGATCGAGCCGATCACGCTCGCCCCGTGTCCGGATCTCTCCAGCGAGGCGATGGCGGTCGAGGCGTCGCTCGGAGCGGTGACGACGGCAAAGCCGATCCCCATGTTGAACACGGCGAACATCTCGGCCCGGTCGATCCCCCCCAGCGCGGCGACGGCGGCGAACACCGGTGGCGGCGTCCACGACCCGGTCTCGATGGCGGCGCCGCATCCCGCCGGGAGGATCCGGGCGAGGTTGCCGGGGAGCCCGCCCCCGGTGATGTGGGCCATCCCCCTGGGCCGCACCACACCGAGCAGCTCGACCACCGATGGAGCGTAGACCACCGATGGGGCCAGCAGCGCCTCGGCGACGGTGCCGCCGCAGCCCGGCATCGGGTCGTCGATGTCGAGGCGGTCGAGGACCGCCCGGCGAACCAACGAGAACCCATTGGAGCGGAGGTTGGGCGAGTGGATCCCGACCACGACGTCGCCGGGGGTGATCGACGAGCCGTCGATCTGCTCGCCTTCCTCGACGATCCCGAGGGCAGCGCCCGCCAGGTCGAACCGGTCGTCCGCCATCATCCCGGGATGCTCGGCGGTCTCCCCACCCAGCAGCGCCACCCCGGTCTGGGAGCAGGCGGCTGCGATGGAGCCGACCAGGGTGGCAACGGTGTCGACGTCGAGGGAACCGACGGCGATGTAGTCGGTCATGGCGACCGGCGTGGCGCCTGCTGCGGCCAGATCGTCGATGCACATGGCGACAAGGTCGTGGCCGAGGCCGTCGAGCATCCGGGCCATGCGGGCGACCTCGGCCTTGGTGCCCACCCCGTCGGTGGCCATCATCAGCACCGGGTTGCGGTACCCGGTGGGGAGCCGGAGCCCGGCGGCGAACCCGCCGAAACCGCCGACGACGGAGTCACCCCAGGTGGCGGTGACGGCGTCTCCGATCCGCTGCACCACGTCGTCGGCGGCGGCCAGATCCACCCCGGCCTCCCGGTAGGTGGCCATCAGATCCGCTCGAGCACGTACTTGTCGCCTGCGTCGTGGATCTCGGTCGGGTACTCGCCGGTCAGACACGCCGTGCAGAAGCCGTTGACACCGGTGGCTTCGATCAACGAGGCCAGCTCCAGGTAGCTGAGCGAATCGACCTCGAGGAATTCGCTGATCTCGTCGACGTCGCGGTCGGCGGCGAGCAGCGTGTCCCGGTCTCCGGTGTCCATCCCGTAGAAGCACGGCCACTTGTAGGGCGGGGACGAGATGCGCAGATGGACCTCGACGGCGCCGGCGGCGCGCACCATCTGGACCAGCTGCCTGGTGGTGGAGCCGCGCACGATCGAATCGTCGACCATCACCACCCGCCGCCCGTCGAGCACCTCGGGGATGGGGTTGAGCTTCATCCTGATCCCCTGGTCGCGCATCGACTGCGTCGGCTGGATGAAGGTGCGGCCGACATAGCGGTTCTTGACCAGGGCGTCTGCGTAGGGGATGCGGCTCTGGGCGGCGAAGCCCTGGGCGGCGGGGATCCCGCTCTCGGGGACGGGGACGACGATGTCGGCGGCCACGGGGGCCTGCTCGGCCAGCCGGTACCCCATCTGCCAGCGAGCGGCGTGGACGTTGCGTCCCTCCAGCGACGAGTCGGGCCGGGCGAAGTAGACGAACTCGAACAGGCACAGCCGGCGCTCGGCGGCGGGGAAGGGCCGCGACGAGCGGACGCCCTCGGCGTCGATGACCAGCATCTCGCCCGGCTCGATCTGGCGGACCAGCTCGGCGCCGATGATGTCGAGGGCGGCGGTCTCTGATGCGACCACCCAGCCGTCCCGCAGCCGGCCGAGGCACAGCGGGCGGAAGCCGTGGGGATCACGCAACGCCACCAGGGTGGAGCGGTCCATGATCGCCAGGCTGAAGGCGCCCTCGAAGCGGGGAGCGGTCTCGTACACCGCCGTCTCCAGATCGAGCCCTCCGGCCATGGCGGTGGCGATGGCCTCGGTCATCAGGTCGGAGTCGGAGGTGGCGAACAGCCTGCCGATTTCGGTGGCGAGCTCAACGGTGTTGGTCAGGTTCCCGTTGTGGGCCAGGGCGATCCCGTTGTCGCCCACCTGGCGGTACGCCGGTTGGGAGTTCTCCCACACCGAGGACCCGGTGGTGGAGTAGCGGGTGTGCCCGATGGCGACCCCACCCTCGAGGGTGGCCAGGGTCGGTTCGTCGAACACCTGGGCGACCAGCCCCAGATCCTTGAACACGGTGACCATCTCTCCGTCGGCGACGGCGATGCCTGCGCTCTCCTGGCCGCGGTGCTGGAGGGCGAACAACCCGAAGTAGGTGAGGCGGGCGGTCTCCTCGCCTGGTGCGAAAACGCCGAAGACACCGCAGGCCTCACCGGGCCGCTGCAACGATATGGGTGAGGCCGCCACCCGGGGATTGTACCGCCGGTCAGACACCGGCCGGGTTCATCACACGATGACCAGGGCGATGAGTCCGACCAGCATGGCGCCGGCGATCACCGTGCGGCGCAGCACCGCATGGCGACGGCCGACGGCAAGGCTCGCCCACAGCGCCGAGATGCCGACACCGGTGATCAGACCGCCGACGTGGGCCCGCCAGTCGATGTTGGGGATCAGCAGCGGGAGGGCGAGGTTGATGGCCAGGATCACCACCAGCTGATTGAGCAGGTACCGGCCGCTCGCCGACTGGCGCATCCGATAGGCCACGAACAGCCAGGCCCCGAACAGCCCGAAGATCGCCCCTGACGCCCCCACCGCGATCTGGATGTCGGGGCCGAACAGGTAGGAGGCGGCGCCGCCCCCGGCGGCCGAGGCCAGGTAGAGCATGGCGAACGGCGTCGAGCCCACCTTGCTCTCCAGCTCGGGACCGAACAGGTACAGGGCGTACATGTTGAACAAGAGGTGCATCAGCCCACCGTGGAGGAAGGCGGCGGTGAGCACCCGCCACCAGTCCCCCTGAGCGATCAACGGGTTGATCGAGGCGAAGCGGCGGAGCAGCTCGTTCTCGGCGGATGGCACCAGGAATGCCATCGCCGACAGCGCCACGCAGATGCCGATGACCGTCATCGACACCGGCGCGGTGTCGAAGCGGCTCCGCCCTGCCGAGCGTCGCCGGACGTCGACCACCCGGTTCCTCCCCTCGGGGCGGGCGCACTCGGGGCATTTCTGGCCGACGGCGGCGTCGATCGAGCAGTCCACGCAGATGGGGCGCCCGCAGTTGGCGCAGCTCAGTCGGGTAGCCCGATCGGGGTGCCGGTAGCAGACGGTGGAGCCGGTGGCTTCTTGGGTCACCGGGGAAACGC
Organism: Acidimicrobiia bacterium; assembly: GCA_051002015.1. GTDB lineage: Bacteria > Actinomycetota > Acidimicrobiia > Spongiisociales > UBA5794 > JACDBE01. Next base: position 484 of record JBPCMS010000034.1, on the reverse strand, counting down.
TACCGCCACCGGACCACTAGCGGGACCGCCCGGAGCGTCAGTTGGTGACGGTGATGGTGAGCTGGAAGGTGGTTCTCGCCCCCGACACCACATCGACCGTCTCGAGGGTGGTGGTGTAGGTGTCAACCGTCGTGTAGGCATGGGTGACGGTGCTGGTCCGCGCCGACTGCCTCTCCCGGCTCCACCAATCATCTCGTCGAACGTTGGTCCGACCCCCGGCGATTCAGTCCGTGATCGACCGCTGGTACGCCCGTACCGATACCGGGGCGAGCACGACCACCAGCCCGACCACCCACAGCATCGTGTAGGCGTATGGGTGCGCCTGGGGCCAGGCCGGGTCGGGTCCCAGCGGCGATGTGGGGTTGCCGAACTGGAGCCGGAGCGCATCCGACAGGGTGGTCACCGGGTTCCAGGTGGCGATGGTGCGCAGGATGGGGGGCATCCCGTCGACCGGGACGAAGGTGCTGGCGACGAAGGTGATCGG
>JBPCMS010000033.1:0-10334 GCA_051002015.1 Acidimicrobiia bacterium | reverse complement strand
GACCTGGGCGAGCATGCACTGTCCACCTTGGGCCCGGTTTCACTCAGGCGCTTCGACGCCTGACCCCCGGGACGGGATCCCGCTCGGACCGGAGGACCACCCGGGAACGCCGGGGTCGTGGCACAATTGGCCCGTGCGGTATTGGTTGATGAAGTCGGAGCCGGGGAGCTACTCGATCAACGACCTCGAGGCGGACGGGTCGACCCATTGGGATGGGGTGCGCAACTACCAGGCGCGCAACTTCATGCAGGCGATGGAGGTGGGCGACCGGGTGCTCTTCTACCATTCGTCCACCAAGCCGCTGGGTGTGGTCGGGCTGGCCGAGGTGGTGACGGAATCGTATCCCGACCACACCGCATGGGACCCGGACTCGCACTACTTCGACGAGGCGTCGACCCCGGACGCGCCCCGCTGGTTCATGGTCGACATCGCCTTCGTGGAGAAGTTCCCCAGGATGGTCACCCTCGACGAGATCCGTGACCATCCCGACCTTGCCGCCATGCCGCTGGTGAACCGGTCACGGCTGTCGGTGCAGCCGGTCACCGCCGGGCAGTTCGATCTGATCGGCGATCTCGCCGCCGGGCCCGACCCGGGCACCTGAACCGGTCTCGGTGTCGACCACGACGTCGAGCACCAGCGCCAGGTGGTCGGAGCCGGGGATACGGTGGGTCGACGAGCGTACCGTGGTCACCCTCCGGCTGAACCCGTGATCGATGCGGAGCAGCAGCGGGCCGAACCCCTGGAACCGCCACGTCCGAGCGGCGGTGCCCGCAGCCAACGGACCGTCCTCGAGCCGCTCGGCCAGCCTCCGGTAGACCGGCCACACCGGCGAGGCGTTGAGGTCGCCGACAACCACCAGAGCATCGTCCCCCTCGAGATGGGGGAGGAGATCGCCAAGCTGGCGGCGGCGTCTGGCCAGGCTGAGCCAGAAGGGGAACCGGATCGGGTTGGCGAAATGGACGCAGAGCACCCGCAGCGGAACGGACAGCCCGGGCCAGTCCGCCGGGTCGAGCCTCGCCTCCCAGCCGTCCCGGTAGGCGTTGGGAAGGGGGGCGAAGACGGCGGGTCTGCGGGTGGCGATCCCGGTGCCCAGGGTCTCGTGGTGGGGGCTCAGACCGTGGTGGTCGAAGCGGGCGGTGATCACCGCGGCCGCTTCCGGCTGCAACTCCTGGACGGCGAGCACGTCGGGGTCGACCCGGTCGATGACGGCGCCGAACCGGGTGACGTCAAGGCGATCGGCCCACAGGTTGGCCGTCATGATCCGGATCGGGGGCATCGGTGCAGTGTATGGGGGCGCCGACGACGCCAGCCAGCAGCCCAGACCTACCATTGCCCGGTGCGACTGACCACGGCCATGCTCGCCGACTCGGCCCAGGTCCAGGGGGGAAAACTCAACATCCTGGGGGGCGGATTCGAGACCATCCGCACCCGCTCGGTGCCGGTGGTCCACCGCAACCTCAACGTCGCCCTGATCCTCGAGGTCGGTCCCGACGAGCGCAACCAGGACCTCGACATCGTCATCGACATCATCGACGAGGACGGCAAGAACGTCGGGGTCCAAGCTCGAGGCAGGCTCCGGGTGCCGGACCAGCCGCAACTCCCTCCGGGTGCCACCAGCCTGGTGCCGGTGGTCAGCCCCTTCTACAATGTCCGCTTCCCCGAGGCCAAGGGCTACACCTTCATCATCCGACAGGGTGACGACGAGCTCGGCCGGCTCCGGCTCCGGGTCGTGGTGGTGACGTGACGGGGGATGAGCCGGCGTCGTCGGCGATCCTGACCATCCCCAACATCATCTCGTTGGTCAGGCTGCTGCTGATCCCGCTCTTCTTGTGGCTGCTGCTCGGCGCAGACGAGACCGCCGCTGCCGGGTGGCTGCTCGGCGTCATCGGGAGCACCGACTGGGTCGACGGGTACCTGGCGCGCAGGCTGGGTCAGGTCAGCGAGATCGGCAAGATGCTCGACCCTGTGGCCGACCGCCTCGCCGTCGTCGCCGCCGTCATCGGGGGGCTCATCGCCGGTGTGCTCCCCGGATGGCTGGTGTGGGCGCTCTTGGTGCGCGAGGCGGTGGTCGCCGGCTTGGCGCTGTACCTCGGGGCCAAGGCGGGTCGCAAGCTGATGGTGCGCTGGCTGGGCAAGCTGGCCACCCTGCTGGTGTATGCCGCCGTAACTTTCTGGTTCATCGGGGTGGGGACGCCGATCGCCTGGCTGGAGCGTGTGGCGGTGATCCTGGCGGTCCCCGGGCTGATCCTGTACTACGTGGTCGCCGTCCAGTACGCCACCGATGCCCGAACCATGCTCGCCGCCGGTCGCCATTCGGGCCCGGTCGGTACACTCTCGGGACCCTGAGCAGAGGAGCCCCATTGCAGATTCCCGACGACCTCCGCTACACCGCCAACCACGAGTGGGTCCGCGCCGAGGACGACGGGCTGTTCAGGGTCGGGATCACCGACTTCGCCCAGGACTCGCTGGGTGACATCGTGTACGTCGCTCTCCCCGATGTCGGTCGGACACTGGCCGCCGGGGAGCCGTTCGGCGAGGTCGAGTCGACCAAGTCCGTCTCCGACGTGTACGCCCCGGTGGGTGGGACGGTCGAGGCGGTGAACTCGGCGCTGCGCAACGCCCCCGAGGTCATCAACCATGATCCTTACGGCGAGGGTTGGATCCTGGTGATCAGGGCTGCGGGCGAGCCGCCCATCGAGCTGATGGATGCTGCCGCATACGGGGAGTACACGCCGTCCTCGTAGCCGGTTTGGAGGGTTCGGTCCGGTTCCGCCACGTCGTCGCCCGCCCGTCGAACTTCGGCGGATTGGTACTCGCCAGGGGTACGCAGAACCTAAGGTTCGCCGCCTGGGGCCACCAGGCCTCGAACTTCAGCGGATCGCGTGTCGTGGTGACACGCAGGGACCTAAGGTTTGGTGTTTGGGGCAGCCCTCGACCAAAGTCTCAAGCGGGTGTTGAGGTTCGGGTACTATTGGAGAATGCCCGAGCCAACCGCTTCCTCGCCCTACGATCCCGACGATCACGGTCCCCTCATCGAGCACGACCCGACCCTGGTGTACCAGCCGGTGGGGGACGCCGCCGAAGAGGGCTCGGATCGGCGCATCGCCGGCAAGTTCCAGTACGCCCTGGTGGTGGAGCGAGGGCCCAGCGCCGGTCTGGCGTACGTGCTCGGCGATGGCGAGACCACCACGGGGCGTAGCGAGGATTCGGACATCTTCCTCGGTGATGTGACGGTCTCCCGCCAGCACGCCCGCTTCATGGTCGATGAGACGGGGCTGAGCTTGGAGGACCTCGGTTCCACCAACGGCACCTACGTCAACGGGGAGCGCAGGGACTCGACCCAGCTCGAGGCGGGCGACGAGGTCATCATCGGCAAGTTCCACCTGGTCGTGATCGCGGGTGACGCGTGACCACCACCCGCTTCGAAGGCATGAACGGCGGTCCGTACAGCATCGGCGAGCTTATCAACATCGTCCAGCCCGAGTTCCCCGATCTCACCGTGTCGAAGGTGCGCTTTCTCGAGGGTCAAGGTCTTATCACCCCCAGGCGTAGCCCGGCGGGCTACCGGATGTTCAGCGACGACGACGTGGCCAGGGTCCAGTACGTGCTGCGCGAGCAGCGGGACCACTTCCTCCCGCTCAAGGTGATCAAGTCCAAGCTGACCGCGTGGGAGCGCGGCGACGATTCATCCAACCAGCCGGACACCGGGCTGCCCCCCGAGGCGTACTTCCGGGTGACCGGGACCCTGATCACCGACGACGAGCTGTCCAGGGCCAGCGGTCTGTCGCTCCGCCAAATCCACGACCTGGTGGCCGAGAACGTGTTCGAGCCGAGACAGCTCGCCGATCGGACCGTCGTGTTCGACGAGGAGGACGTGGCCACCGCCCGAGCCGCCCACCGCCTCCTCACCCAGGGCTTGGAGGCTCGCCATCTGCGCACCCTCCGGCTCGGAGCGGAGCGCGAGGTCGACCTGATCCGCCAGCTGGTGGCGCCGCTGCTTCGCCACCGCAACCCGGACAACCGGCACAAGGCCGCCGAGGTGCTCGCCGACTGCGCCCAGGCCGGGGCCACCCTCCAGGAGTCCATGGTCAAGAGCAGGCTCAGGAAGCTGCTCGACGGATGAAACCCCGCCTGTCGGCGGCCATGGCCGCCCTCTCCCTCTCGTTCGGGCTGATCGTGCCCCCGCCGCCGCTCCCGGTGCCTGCCGGGCATCCGGAGGCACCCGAGCTGACCGCCGGTAGCTGGATCCTGTACGACGCCACCTCGGACGTGGTGCTCGACGGCGCCGCCATCGCCGACGAGCGGGCCATGGCGTCGGTGACCAAGATCATGACCGCGCTGGTGGCGCGCGACCACCTCGACCTCGACACCAGCATCCGCATCTCGGACACCGCGGCGGCCGCCGGCGAGTCCGAGGTCGGTCTGGTGGCGGGGGAGCGGTGGACGGTGCGCGATCTGCTCTACGCCCTGCTGATCCGCTCCGCCAACGACGCCGCCGTCGCCCTGGCCGAGGAGGCCGGCGGCTCGGTCAGCGGCTTCGCCGATCTGATGAACGCCAAGGCGGCCGAGCTGGGGCTGGTCCACAGCGGGTTCGTCAACCCCCACGGGCTCGACGCCCCCGGCCACTACTCCTCCGCCTACGACCTGGCGGTGATGGCCAGGGAGCTGCTCGAGGACCCGGTGCTGGCCACCATGGTCAGGACCAGGCTGGTGGTGTTCAAACCGAGCCCCAACGGCGCCGCCCGCACCGTGCGCAACACCAACCACCTCCTCGGGGAGTACCCCGGCATCGCCGGGATCAAGACCGGGTACACCGGCCAGGCGGGATTGGTGCTGGTCTCCGCCCTGGACACCCCCTCCCGGACACTGGTCGGGGTGGTGATGGGGAGCGAGGCCCATTTCGACGACAGCAGGGCACTGCTCGACTACGGGGCGCGGCTGATCACCCTCGGGGACCGCTGGCTCCAGCCGCTGCTGGTCGAGGCCGGGGGCGGGGGCGGCGGCGACATCCTGCTCGACGACGCCACCAGAGCCAGGCTCCAGGCGGTTCAGGATCTCCCCGCCGGCGACGGTTCGATGTCGGTCGACATCAACGACACCGCGGTGGGGCGGGCCATCGCCAAGCGGCTCCGCACCGTGCTCCCCGCCGTGCTCGGCGGATCGGGATGAGCGAGGACGGTTTCGTCGAGGTGGTCACCGAGACCCGCCTCGGCGAACGGGTCGCCCAGCTGGGCGAGCGCATCTCCACCGAGTACGCCGACCGAAACCCGGTGCTGGTCGGGGTGCTCAACGGGTCGGTGATCTTCACCGCCGACCTCATCCGCCGGATCAGCGTCCCCGCCGAGGTCGACTTCCTCTCCCTCACCCGGTACGGCGGCCAGGGGAGGGTGGGGATTGCCATGGACACCGAGGTGTCGTTGGAGAACCGGCACGTCATCATCGTCGAGGACATCGTCGACACCGGGTTGACCCTGACCGCTCTCCGCCGGCTGCTCGAGCTGCGCGGGGTGGCCAGCCTGGCCACGGTGACCCTGCTCGACAAGGCGTCGCGACGGATCGTCGATGTCGCCCTCGAGTACCGAGGGTTCGAGGTCGGCGACGAGTTCCTGCTCGGCTACGGCCTCGACTGGGAGGGGCGCTTCCGTAACGTGCGCTCGCTGTGGGCGGTGATGGACCTCCCCGCCCTCACCGAGGATCCCGACTCCTTCACCCCCTTCGCCTATCGGCGACGGTGATAGGGTGGAGCCGTGACCGATCCGGTGCCGATGGAGCTGGTCGGGGTCCGTCTGGAGCTTCCAACCCAGACGCCCATCCTCCTGCTCCGGGAGACCGCCGGGACCCGGTACCTCCCCATCTGGATCGGCACCAACGAAGCGTCGGCCATCGCCCTCGCCCTGGAGGGATTCGAGCCGGAGCGTCCCATGACCCACGACCTTCTCAGGCTGGTGGTCGAGGCGCTCGGGGCGTCGGTCGAGCGGGTGGTGGTGACCGAGCTGTCGGGGGGCACCTATTTCGCCGATCTGGTGATGCGCCGCAACGGTGACGAGGTGCATCTGTCCGTCCGTCCCTCGGACGCCGTCGCCCTCGCCGCCCGCACCGCCACCCCGCTGTTCGCCGCCAGGGCCGTTCTCGACGAGGTCGGGGTCGAGATCCAGGAGTCCGTTGTCGGGGATGACGGGGAGCCGGTCGAGGAGGACGAGATCCACCGCTTCCGCGAGTTCCTCGCCGACGTCCGGCCCGACGACTTCGACACCGGTGGCCAGGGCTGACCCCCCGACCCTCCACCGGGGTTGTCCACAGGAGTTGTTGACAACTCTCCGAGCCGCCGGGTAACTTCACCCGGGTAGTTCGACCGACGGAATTACGTCGGTGTAAGCTTCCCTTGGCGGGGACAGGAGGTTCGGGTACGTGGCCGATCACACGCTTGAAGCCGAGGTCGCCGGCACCGGCGCCGAGTGGGGTTTCCGCGCCCCGCAGGTGTGCAGCACCGTGGGGATCAGCTACCGGCAGCTCGACTACTGGGCGCGCACCGGTCTGATCCATCCCTCGATCCAGAAGGCCCAGGGCTCGGGATCGCAGCGGCTCTACTCGTTCACCGACCTGGTCCAGCTCAAGGTGGTCAAGCGGCTCCTCGACGCCGGGATGAGCCTGCAGAAGATCCGCACCGCCATCGACATCCTGCGCGAGCAGCTCCGCTCCGACTCGCCGCTCACCGACGTCACCCTGCTCTCCGACGGCACCACCATCTACGCCGCCCACAGCGCCGAGGAGGTGGTCGACGTGTTCCGTCGCGGCCAGGGCGTGTTCGGGATCGCCGTCGGTCCGGTGCAGGAGGAACTGGAGGGCCAGCTCCACATGCTCTTCCCCGTCCCCGACCAAGCGGCCGGCACCGCCGAGGCGATCGGCACGTGACCGTGGGCGACGAGTTCGATCAGTCGCCGGCCGATCTGGTCGACTTCGCCCACGAGAGCGAGCGCCAGTTCGCCAAGCTGCTCGACTTCTACGACATCGTCTGGGAGTACGAGCCGCGTGAGTTCGCCATCGAGTTCGACGAGGTGGGGGCTCCCACCAAGTTCTTCAGACCGGACTTCTACCTGCCGGGCGAGGAGCAATACATCGAGATCACCACGATGAACCAGAAGCTGGTCACCAAGAAGAACCGCAAGGTCAAGCAGCTCCGCCAGCAGTATCCCGACATCCACTGCAAGATCTTCTACCAGCGCGACTACCTCAACCTCGTGGTGAAGTACGAGCTCGACGATCTCGCCGATCAGGAGCTTCCGGTCGCCCCGTCACGCATCCCGGGACCCCCCCAGGTGATCGATCTCGGGGGCGCCGAGACCAGCGACGCCGCCGTTTCGTGAGCCGCCGGCGTGGCTGAGACACCGCTGGCCGCCGTCCACGACGCCTTGGGCGCCCGGTTCACCCAGTTCGCCGGCTGGACCATGCCGCTCCAGTTCGAGGGGGTGCTGGCCGAGCACATGGCGGTGCGCCGCGCCGTCGGGGTGTTCGACGTGTCCCACCTGGGCCGCTTCACCGTTGAGGGCCCGGGGAGCATCGACCTGATCCGCCGCCAGCTGTGCAACGACGTCGCCACCATCGCGCCGGGCCGGGCCCAGTACACGATGGCGCTCAACGACGCCGGCGGGGTCGAGGACGACATCATCGTGTGGTGGCTCGACCGCGACCGGTTCTGGGTGCTTCCCAACGGCGTCAACTTCGACGAGATCGTGCGCCGGTTCGCCGGCGACGCCCCAGATGGGGTGACGGTGACCGCGGTCCGTCACGAGACGGTGCTGCTGGCGGTCCAGGGCCCGGAGGCGCCAGGGGTCATCGAGAAGGTCCTCGGCGTGGTGCCCAAACGGTTCCGGACGGTCGAGACCGGGTACGCCGGGGGTCCGTGCTGGGTGGCGGGCACCGGGTACACCGGTGAGCGGGGCGCCGAGATCGCCGTCCCGCTGGCGGCCGGGGAGCGGCTCTACCGCGAGCTGATCGAGGCCGGGGCCGCCCCGTGCGGTCTCGGGGCCCGCGACACCCTGAGGCTGGAGATGGGCTACCCGCTGTGGGGTCAGGATCTCGATCCGGGGACAACCCCGCTCGAGGCCGGTTTGGGGTGGGTGGTGGAATGGGAACACGACTTCGTCGGCCGCCCCGCACTCGAGGTCCAGCGGGACCATGGCATCGGCAAGCAACTGGTCGGGTTCGTCCTCGACGATCGCAGGGTCCCCAGGCACGGATCCCCGCTCCGGGTGGGCGAATCGGCGGGATCGGTGGCCAGCGGCAACTTCAGCCCGATGCTCGAACGCGGTATCGGGATGGGCTACGTCTCCCCGGACACGGACGCCACCGAGGTCGTGGTCGAGGTCCGGGGCACCGAGCTGACCGGCCGCAGGGTCGATCCTCCCTTCATCGCCCGCTGACCCGGCCGACACCGGTGCCCGGCCCGCCCGGTGTACTCTCCACGGCCGACCAGCCGACGGCCGGTGAGGATGCGATGAAGGTTCTGTTCGGTGTCGACGTGGGGGGCTCCGGGATCAAGGGCGCCCCCGTCGACCTGAAGAGGGGAAAGCTGACCGCCGATCGGCTCCGCATCCCCACCCCGCGGCCCGCCACCCCCGACGCGGTGTACGACACCATCGAGGAGGTCATCCGCCGCCAGGGATGGAAGGGAGATCTCGGGGTCGCCATCCCCGCCGTCATCGTCAACGGGGTGGCCAAGACGGCGGCCAACATCCACGAGTCGTGGGTCGACACCACGGTGCGCAGGGACCTGGAGCGACGGCTCGACTGCAAGGTGGCGGTGCTCAACGACGCAGACGCCGCCGGCGTGGCGGAGATGCGGTACGGGGCGGGCGGGGGGGTCGACGGCGTCGTGATCCTGCTCACCTTCGGCACCGGGGTGGGCAGCGGGCTGTTCGTCGACGGCACGCTGGTGCCCAACGTCGAGCTGGGCTTCATGGAGTTCGAGGGCCAGATCGCCGAGGCGACCACCGCCGCCCGCCTGGTCGAGGAGAACGGGCTGACCATCGAGGAGTGGGCGCCTCGGGTCGATCGGTTGCTCGACCGGATCCACCGGGTGTTCGCACCGCAGCTGATGATCATCGGGGGCGGGATCAGCAAGCGGTTCGAGGACTTCGCCCCGTACCTCGGGGTCGACTGCCCGGTGGTTGCCGCCAAGCTGCGCAACAACGCCGGTATCGTCGGTGCCGCCGTCGCCGCCGCTTCCTGAGGTGCCAGTGGACACCAGCCAGCATCACACCCGGGACGATCTCGACCTGCTCACCAGGCACTGGGGGCCGGCGGGACCGGCCAAGGCGACGATGCTCCTGGTGCACGGGCTGTCGGAGCACAGCGGCCGTTGGGACCACGTCGCCCGGTTCTTCGCTGCCGCAGGGTACGACACCCACGGGTTCGACCTGCGCGGCCACGGGCTGTCGGACGGGGCCCACGTCGATGTCGACCGGTTCGACATGTTCGTCGGCGACGTGGCCGAGATGGTCGCCGAGGTCCGCTCCGAGCTGCCCCTGGTGATCTACGGGCACTCCATGGGCGGCCTCATCACCACCCTCTACGCGGTGAGCGACCACCCCCAGCCCGACCTCTACGTGCTCTCCGCTCCTGCTCTCGGCGCCGACGTCGCCGCCCCGCTGCGGATCGCCGCCAGCGTCCTCGGCAGGGCTGTACCCGGTCTCCGCATGGGGACCGGGCTCAAGGGCGAGCAGCTCTCCCGCGACCCCAAGGTGGGGGAGGCCTACTTCGCCGACCCCCTGGTGTACATCAAGGGAACCGCCCGCTTCGGGGCCGCCCTGCTGGGGGCGATGCCCGAGGCCGCCCAGGCCGTCGGCGCCATCAGGGTCCCCACGCTGGTCATCCACGGCGGCGACGACACCGTCGTGCCGCCGTGGGCGTCCGAGCCGATGGCGGCGGTGCCCGGGGTCGAGCGGAGGGTGTGGCCCGGGTTGCGCCACGAGATGCACAACGAGCCCGAGCGCGACGAGGTGCTCGACTTCGTGGCGGTGTGGCTCGACGACCATCTCCGGGAGGCTTGACCCGTGGTGGCCACCTCCCCCAAGCTGCGGCCCTCCCTGGTGCGCCGGGCGCCCGGGCTGGAGGTGGAGCGCCGCCACTGGGAGGCCGGCCGGACCGTCGTGGTCGGCGTCGACGAGGTCGGTCGGGGAGCATGGGCGGGACCGCTGACCGTCGGCGCCGCCGTCATCCCGCACGATCGACGGGTGTACAAGATCCGCGACTCCAAGATGCTCACCGAGCCCGAGCGGGAGGCGCTGTTCGACCGCATCTCGTCGTGGTGCGTCGCCTGGTCGGTCGGCCACGCC
>JBPCMS010000032.1:0-4454 GCA_051002015.1 Acidimicrobiia bacterium | reverse complement strand
GCCACATCGCATCGACGGTCAACACCCTGCTGCTGGCGTACGCCGGGGCGGCGCTGCCGTTGCTGATCCTGTTCGTCCTCTCCGAGCAGTCGTTGGGGGCCATCGCCAACTCCGAGATCGTCGCCGTCGAGATCGTCCGCACCCTGGTGGGGAGCATCGGGCTGGTCACCGCCGTCCCGCTGACCACCTGGCTGGCGGCTCGCACCGCCGGCGCACCGCCCCCCACCCACTGACCGGGCGGCACATCAGTCGTCGACGTCTGCGGAGAACGTGCCCCAGGCCGCGCTCGTCCTTGTCCCTGGTGCTCACGTTCCCCGGGGTGAGATCGATGGCCTTCCTGGTATTGGGTTGACAATCGAGCATCCACTCCCTATTTTTTCCTTATCACCGCTTCGATAGGGAGGGCTCATGAGCAGTGGTCGTCGTGACGGACGCAGGAGCGGTCGGCGCCTCGTCCTTTCCCTGCCAGCCTTGGTGGTCGCCCTGCTGCCCGTCGTCCTTCTGGTGGCCGAGCCTACGGCGAGCGCGCAACCGGCGCCCGTAGAGCTCGGGACGGCCGGGAGCTTCGCGGTTCTGGCCGGCTCGGCGGTGACCAACACCGGTCCCAGCGTGATCGATGGGGATCTCGGGGTGAGCCCAGGTAGCGCGGTCACGGGATTCCCGCCCGGGATCGTGCTAGGGACGATCCACGCCGGAGACGCCGTCGCGGCGCAGGCCCAATCCGATCTGACCATCGCGTACAACGATGCCGCCGGACGGGCGTGCGATACGAACCTGACGGGTCAGGATCTGGGCGGGCTCACACTCACGCCGGGCGTCTACTGCTTCTCGTCGTCAGCTCAGTTGACTGGCGCACTCACCCTCGATGCCCAGGGGGACCCCGACGCCGTGTTCATCTTCCAGATCGGCTCGACGCTCATCACGGCATCGGCTAGCACGGTGAACCTCATCAACGGGGCCCAAGCGTGCAACGTCTTCTGGCAGGTCGGCAGCTCCGCCACTCTCGGAACGAACTCGATCTTCAGGGGAACCATCCTGGCGTTGACATCGATCACCGTGACCACCGGCGCGACCGTCGAGGGTCGAACGCTGGCACGCAACGGCGCCGTCACGTTGGATAACAACGTCATCACGACACCGATGTGCGCGTCGCCGCCTCCGACCACCACCACGACACCGCCGACCACCACCACGACACCGCCGACCACCACCACGTCTGGTGGGGCACCGGGGGCGCCTCCCGCGGGGCCCACGCCCACTGCGCCCGGTAGCCATGCCGAGACCGGTGCCGACATGACGACCCTGTACGGGTTGCTCGCCATGGTCTTCGGGGTCGGCTCGATGGTGGCCTTCAGGCTTCGCCGCACCGACGGCTGAATCGGAACATGTGAGTCGTGCCGGGCCGGGAGCGTCTGCTCCCGGCCTTGCGGTCTCGGGGTCGGGAGTGTCATGACCAGGCGAGTCGTCGCCATCCTCATCCTCGTGGCGGGGGTGGCGATCGGGATCGGTTGGTGGTGGCGAGCCGCCAGCGAGGCCCAATCGGACAACGTGGTCGGGTCCGACCTGGTGATCGCCAGCACCCGCCCCAGCCTGACCCCGCTGCCAACGCCAGAGGCGTCGACAACGACGACCGCGGCGGATCCATCCACCACCACCAGCACCATCCCTCCGCTCCCGGTGGAGTGGTACGACCGGCTGTGGCTCACGGTGCCGGCGACCGACACCAGCCCGACCCGCTCCGCTCCCATCATCGCGGTCGGGCCGAGACACGACCCCGACCGGGAATGGAACCCCGATTTCGGAACCGTCCAGGTGTACCAGGACGATCGGCTCGCCATGCCGTGCGAGTTCGGCGCCGCTTTCTTGCTCGGTCACGCCAACTTCAGCAGCCGGGAGGGCGCCTGGGACTTCTTCTACGACATCGTCAACTCCGAGCGCTATGCCAACGACAGCGGGCTGGAGGTTGGCCAGCAACTCGTCGTCGCCCTCGAAGACGGTACCGAGGTGTGCCGCTACGAGGTGGTCGACATGGTGGACGGCCCTGGCGAGCATCTCGCCACCAGCCCGGGTCGCTTCTTCCTCAAGTCAGACCTCTCCGGCGAGCCCGACGACCCGACCGGCGGGCCCGACGACCAGCTCATCCAGCGGGCGTGGCGGTTGGAGGAGCCGACGATGTACCTGTTCGGGTCCTACGCAGGGCTCACCGGCGACGAGATGGACGCCACCGGGATCCATCAGGCCTACAACTTCGTCGTCGCCGTTCGCCTGGTGGATCCCGCTGGATGAGCCGCTTTCGGCGGGCAACTACCCTCACCGCCTGACGTCACCCCGAGGAGTGGAGCGCAGGATGTCGAAGGTCACGGTCATCGGTGCGGGCAAGTACGGGTCGACAACGGTGCAGCGGCTGGCCGAGGCCGACGTCGCAGACGAGCTGGTGATGACCGACATCGTCGAGGGGCTGCCCCAGGGTCTCGCCCTCGACATGAACCAGTCGCGCCCGGTGGTCGGGTTCCGTACCACGGTCATCGGGACCAACGACTACGCAGACACCGCAGGCAGCGACGTGGTGGTGATCACCGCCGGGCTTCCCCGCAAGCCCGGGATGTCGCGCATGGACCTGCTCGCCGTCAACGCCAAGATCGTCAAGGACGTCACCGAGCAGATCGTGCGCTACTCGCCGGACACCGTGATCGTGGTGGTGACCAACCCGCTCGACCAGATGACGACGCTGGCCGCCGAGGTGTCAGGGCTCCCCCGGGAGAAGGTGATCGGCCAGGCCGGGATCCTCGACAGCGCCCGCTTCGCCAACTTCATCGCCGAGAAGGCGGAGGTCGACGTGCTGTCGGTGAAGGCGGTGACCCTGGGCAGCCACGGCGAGACCATGGTGCCCGTGCCGTCGCTGTGCCGGGTGGGCGACCGCCCGCTCACCGAGGTGCTCGACCCGGCCACCATCGACGAGCTGGTGGCCCGCACCCGTGACGGCGGCGCCGAGATCGTCGCCCTGCTCAAGACGGGCAGCGCCTACTACGCGCCGTCGGCGGCGGCGGCCCAGATGGTCCGGGCCATCCTCACCGACTCGGGCGATGTGCTGCCGGTGTGCGCCTGGACCACGGGCCAGTTCGGCATCTCGGACGTCTACCTCGGGGTGTTGGCCCGGCTTGGCGCCGGGGGTGTCGAGGAGGTCGTGGAGGTGGACCTCACCGACGACGAGCGGTCGGCGCTGACCGCGGCGGCAGACGCGGTCAAGGAGAAGGTCGCCGAGATGGACCAGATCGATCTGTGAAGCGCCACCAGCCGACCGGGTGGGTGACCCCGGTGAGGAGGTCGGCCGCCTTCTCGGCGATCATCACCACCGGCGCGCACCCCCGGCTGCGGGAACCCTTGACCCAGAAGGGATTCTTGCCGTTGTGACCCATTCCGAGGTAGACTTACAGCTCTGTTATTTGCCTCGAGGAGGTTTGGACATGAACAAGGGTGAGCTGATCGACGCCGTCGCAGCCTCGACCGGTGAGTCGAAGGGCACGGTGGGCGCGGTCGTTGATGCGACCCTCGACGCCATCACGGGTGCGCTCAAGTCCGGCGACAAGGTGACCTTCACCGGCTTCGGGACGTTCGAGCGCCGGTTCTCGGCCGCTCGCACCGGGCGCAACCCACAGACGGGGGCCACCGTGGAGATCGCCGAAGGGCATCGCCCGGCGTTCAAGGCCGGCAAGAGCCTCAAGGATGCCGTGAAGTAACCACCACAACGCCAGAAGGGAAGGAGGGCGGGGCTTCGACCCCGCCCTCCTCGTTGCGTCGTCCCCCCGACGGGAGGGGATCGATAACACCACACCATCCATCAGCATCACACCCTTCGTCGTCCCCCCGGCGAGAGGGGATCGATCAGTACTCGACGTCGATGGCGGACAGGGCGGGGGCGAAGGCGTTGATGACGTTCTGGTTGAGCATGAGCTTGGCCATGTCACCGGTCACCTTGAGCTTGCCGGACATGAATGCCATCTGGGTGTTGACCTCGCCCCGGGAGATGGCGACGGCGGTCTCGTAGTCGTTGGTCACCTGCAGGTCGGGGCCGTCGAGCTCACCGAGGGACAGCTCGGCGGTACCGTCTGCGATGGAGAGCCCGTAGACCACGGTGCCGTCGGGGGCGTCGGAGACCGTGAACTCGATGGCGAGATCGACATTGCCGATGGCGCCGCTGAAGGCGGGGTTGGCGTTGAGGGCGCCGGTGGCCTCGGTCATGAACGCCTCGGTGAGAAACTGCGACAACGGACGGTCCTTTCGTGGAACAGCGGGCGAGTGTAGGGGGGAGTCGGCCCGGGGATCGGCAGCGCTCAGCGGCCCACCAGCCGCCGGTCGCTGAACATGGCCTTGAGGTAGTCGCGGTTCATCAGAGCGATGGTGTCGACGCTGATGCTCTTGGGGCAGGCGGTCTCGCACTCGCCGTGGTTGGTGCA
>JBPCMS010000031.1:0-61293 GCA_051002015.1 Acidimicrobiia bacterium | reverse complement strand
CCACCGTTGCCCGAGATGGTGACCACGTCGGCCAGCGCCTTGGCCACCCCGACGGCGATGGTCCCCACCCCCGGGCCGGAGACCAGCTTGACCGACACCCGCGCCAGCGGCTTGAACACCTTGAGGTCGTGGATCAGCTCGGCCAGGTCTTCGATCGAATAGATGTCGTGATGGGGCGGCGGGGAGATCAGGGTCACCCCCGGCTCGGTGTGACGCAGCCTGGCGATCTCCACCGATACCTTGTGCCCGGGGAGCTGGCCTCCCTCACCGGGCTTGGAGCCCTGGGCGATCTTGATCTGCAGCTCCTCGGCCGAGGCCAGGTACCCGGGTGTCACCCCGAAGCGGCCGCTGGCCACCTGCTTGATCGACGAGCTGCGCGGGGTCCCGAACCGAGCCGGGTCCTCGCCCCCCTCACCCGAGTTCGACAGCCCGCCCAGGTAGTTCATCGCCTCGGCCAGGGTCTCGTGGGCCTCGGCCGACAGCGCCCCCAGCGACATCGCCGCCGTGGTGAACCGTCGCATCACCTGGTCGACCGACTGCACCCCGTCAACCGGGATGGGCGGACCGAGCGGCCGGACGGTGAGCAGGTCGCGCAGCTCGAGCGGGGGACGCTCGGTCTCCACCAGCGCCACGAACTCCTGCCACCGGGCGGGATCGTCGTGGCGCACCGCCTTCTGCAACGCCAGCACCGCCTTGGGCCCGTTGATGTGGGGCGCCCCACCCCGGCGGTGCTTGTAGAACCCGCCCGGATCCTCGTCGCCGCCGGTGAACGAGGCGTGTCTGGCCTCGGTGTCGGCGGCGATCCGCGCGAACCCGGCGCCTCCCACCCGGCGGGACACGTAGCGGAAGGCCAGGTCGCACACCTCGGGGTCGAGCCCGATCGCCTCGAACAGCTCGCTCCCCCGGTACGAGGCGATGGTGCAGATCCCCATCTTCGACATGATCTTGAGCAGGCCTTTCTCCAGGGCGGCCCGGTAGTTCTCCTGGGCCTCGACCACCCCCACGGCGACGTCGCCGCGCTCGGCCATCGCCCGCACCTCCTCGATGGCGAGATACGGGTTCACCGCCGATGCCCCGAAGCCGATGAGGCAGGCCAGGTCATGGGGGTCGCGCGGCTCGCCGGACACGGCGACGATCGAGGCGTCGAGCCGCAGCCCCGACTCGATCAGCCGGTGGTGGACGGCGCCGACCGCCAGCGCCATCGGCACCGGGGCGTGATCTGCGTCGACCTCGCGGTCGGAGAGGATCAGGATCGTGGCCCCGGAGCGGACCGCCATCTCCACCCGGTCGCCGAGGTCGACCATGGCCCGACGCAGCCCCTCGGCCCCGCTCCCCGCCGGGAACAGCGCCCGGACCCACACCGCCCGGAACCCTGGGTCGGTCGAGTTGCGCAGACGCTCGATCTCGGCGTCGCTGAGCACGCACGACGAGAGCTCCATCAGGTGGGCCTGCTGCCTGGTCTCCTCCAGGATCGAGCCCCGCCGCCCCACGTACGTCTGCAGCGACATAACCAGGCGTTCCCGGATCGGGTCCATCGGCGGGTTGGTCACCTGGGCGAACGCCTGGTGGAAGTAGCGGCTGATCCGCTGCGGGGTGGCGGACAGCACGGCCAGCCCGGTGTCGTTGCCCATCGACAGCACCGGCTCGACGCCCAGCGCCATCGGCTCCAGGATCAGCCGGCGCTCCTCCGCGGTGTAGCCGAACACCCGGACCAGCCGCTCGGGGTCGAACCGCTCGTCCTGGAGCGGGTCGAACGGGTGGCGCACGTAGTTGGTCTCGGTGCTGATCCAGTCGGCGTACGGGGCGCGCCCGGCCAGGTCCCGCTTGACCCGATCGTCGAAGGCGATCTCCCCGGTGGTCAGGTCCACCCGGACGATCTCGCCCGGTCCGAGCTGCCCGGTGCGCTCCGCCTCGATCTCCTGGGCGGGGGCGATCCCTGCCTCGGAGGCCACGATGATCACCTCGGGAGTGACCGTCCACCGGGCCGGCCTGAGCCCGTTGCGATCCAGCCCGGCGATGACATGCCTGCCGTCGGAGGCGGCGATGGCGGCGGGGCCGTCCCAAGGTTCGGTGAGGAAGGCGTGGTACTCGTAGAAGGCACGCAGGTCGGGGTCGAGATCGGGGACGTTCTCCCACGCCGACGGGATCAGCATCTCCTTGACGTGGGCGATGGTCCGACCCGAACGCACCAGCACCTCGAAGGCGTTGTCGAGACCGGCCGAATCGCTCCCCGACTGCGCCACCAGGGGGCGGAGGTCGTCGGTGCGGTCGCCCCACACCGCGTTGGACAGGTTCTGGCTGCGCGCCTCCATCCACGAGCGGTTGGCCTGGATGGTGTTGATCTCCCCGTTGTGGGCCAGCATCCGGAACGGCTGGGCCAGGGCCCACGCCGGTTCGGTGTTGGTGGAGTAGCGCTGGTGGAAGATGGCGAAGTCGGCCTCGAAGGTCGGGTCCTTCAGGTCCCAGTAAAAGTCGTCGATGCGGGCGGCGGTGAAGAGACCCTTGTACACCACGGTGCGACAGGACGCCGAGACCACGAAGGTCCCGGCGAGGCCGTCTGGAAGGGTGCGACGGATGCGGCGCCTGGCCAGAAACAGCCGACGCTCGAACCGGTCGGGATCGTCATCGTCGATGCTGACCAGCGCCTGGGCGATCACCGGCATCGAACGGCGGGCGGTCTCGGACAGCGCCATCGGGCCCACCGGGACCCGACGCCACAACAGCAGGTCGATGCGTTCGTCTGCCATCGTGGCGGCGATGTGGCTGCGGGCCGCCTCCTCGTGGCCGGGGGGAAGGAAGACCATGACCACCCCGAGCGACCGCGGATCGGGAACGGGGAGACCGGCGGCGTGCAGCTCGCGGGCCAGGAGCCGGTAGGGCAGCCGGGTCATGATGCCGGCCCCATCGCCGGTGCCGTCTGCGGAGCGGGCGCCGCGGTGATCGAGGTTGTGCAGGCAGGTGACCGCGGTGCGGAGGAGCCGGTGGGTGGAACGCCCGTGGCGGTCGGCGATGAACCCGACACCGCAGGCGTCTCTGGTCACGGACGGATCGACCAGCGGCCATCGACGCTCCACGCGGGCTCCCTCCGATAGTATGCGCATAGTCTGATGATTATGCAGGGGAGCCAGTGTACGGGGTGATCGCCCCCGGCTCAAGCGTCGCCGCGCCGCCCCCTAACCTGAGCCCGTGCCGGTGATCGTGATCGGAGCAGACACCCCCGTGGGCCGCGCCATCGTCGACGTCCTCATCCCCCACGTCGCCGAGGTGCGAGCCTTCGTCACCGACCCCGCCGAGGCGGCGATGCTCAGGGAGCGCGGGGTGAAGGTCGCCACAGGTGACGTGTCGGACGGATCCCACGTGGGCGGGGCGGCGATGCGGGCGTTCTGTGCCATCGCCGTCGTCGCCGCCGCCGGCGATGACCGGGAGCGGTCGTTCGCCGCCACCCCGCAGGAGGTGGTCGACGCCTGGATCGAGGGTCTGGTCGATGCCGCCGTCTCCAGGATCATCGTGGTCGAGGACCAGGCGATAAGGGCCGGGGTAGGCGACGCCGGCGGCATCCCGTCGGTGACGGTCCCATCCGGCCAACCCGCCCCCCAGACCGCCGCAGAGGTCCAGCGCCTCGAAGCCCTGGAACGCCTGTAGCCCTACTCCTCTCCCGGCCGCGCCGCAGGCCTCGTTATCCCACCCCGGCTCGCCGGGGCCGGGAAAGGCTGCCCCGCGAACCCGACTCAGAAGATCTCGGGGCACCAGGGGGCGGCGACGGTGCGGAAGAGGCGGTCGAGGTGGGAGACGGCGGGGCGGGTGCCTTCGATCAGACCGGCCCGCTGCAGGGTGACCGCGTTGCGACCGCCGAGGTACAGCGCACCCAGTTCCCGGATGTGCATCGACACCGACGGCTCAGCGCCGGTGGGTGAGCAGCTCGCCGGCCCGCCTGTCACCACCAGCTCGTAGGCGCCCGTGTTGCCGGGACGGGTCGGGTCGGTTATGCCGATCACGATGCTGCCATCGGTCTCGTAGGTTCGGGCGGTGAGAGCGGCCGGGATGTCCATTATCCGGATCCAGATCGAGTCCGAGACCTCGCTGACCAGCTCGCGTCGGTTCTCCACCTCCCACACCAGCGGGTCGTCGACCGGTTGGTTCCAGATGGTCACCTTGGGGTAGAGGTCGATGTTGGCCACGAACGAGACCAGCGCCCGGCGCACCCCGGTGTCGGCGGCGAACAGCGCCTGCACCGAGACGGTGCCCTCGGGGACCCGCTCCCAGTCCTGCTTCTGGCGGTAGGTCACGTAGCCAACCCCCTCTCCCGCCCGCCTGGCGACGGCATGGCGCAGCGCCGACTTGCCGCGACGCCGGTGGGGGTCATCGCGCAGCGTGTGGTTCCGCCACCACTCCGTGGTCCGCTCATAGGTACCGGATCGCCCCGCCACCCGCTCGTACACGGCCGGGAGCACCTCGATGGGGTCGTCGTCGAGCAGCTCCACGGTCACGTCCGGCGGCGGGGGGAGCACCACTTGGGATCCGCGGAAGGTGTAGTCGACGCCGTCGGCGGCACACCCGTAGCCGAACCGTCCGTAGATGGGGGTCTCCGAGGCCCACAGCCCGGCGAGCGGATCGCCCCTCCCCGCCACGGCGTCGAGGTGGAGCGCCATCATCGCCCGCAACACGCCCCGCCGCCGGTGGGTGGGGGCGACGGTGATGATGGTGGTACCGCCCATGGCCACCCGGGCGCCCCCGGGGACGACGAGCCGCATGTCGTAGTCACCCAGGGTACCGACCATGCGATCCCGGTCGAGGGCGACCACGGTGCGCCCGGCGGGAAGCACCGCCCACAGCCGCTCGCCGTCGCGGTCGTCGGGCTCGGGGTCGTCCCCAAAGCCGCGCACCAGGGTGCGGAAGACGGCCGGCAGCTCCTCCTGGGTGGCGGGGCGGACCGTGATGTCCATCGCGGGCACGCTACACGGTGGGGACCAGCGGCTCGGGAAACTTTGAGCGCCTCACACCGTTAGGCGAGGTGAAGCGCTCAAAGTTGTCGAGCCGGTGCTGGGCGGCGGCTAGCTTGGCGAAACCCGCCTCCGCCACCACCCACAGGAACACCATGCCCCGAGTCCGCATCGCGATCCAGCTCCAGCCGCAGCACGCCGACTACGCCGCCATCCGCAGCGCGGTCACCAAGGCCGAGGACCTCGGCATCGACGTGGTGTACAACTGGGACCACTTCTTCCCGCTCAACGGCGACCCTGACGGCAAGCACTTCGAGTGCTGGACCATGCTCGGCGCCTGGGCGGAGCAGACGAACCGGGTGGAGATCGGAGCGCTCGTCGTCTGCAACTCGTACCGCAACGCACACCTGCTGGCCGACATGGCGCGCACCGTCGACCACATCTCCCGAGGGCGCCTCGTCCTCGGCATCGGGGCCGGCTGGTTCGAGAAGGACTACGACGAGTATGGCTACGACTTCGGGACCCCTGGGACCAGGCTGGCCCACCTCGCTTCCTCCCTCCCCACCATCGAGGAGCGGCTGGCCAGGCTCAACCCGGCGCCGACCCGCAAGATCCCGCTGATGATCGGAGGCGGCGGCGAGCGCAAGACATTGAGGCTGGTTGCCCGCCACGCCGACGTGTGGCACGCCTTCGGCAACGCCGAGACCCTTGCCCACAAGTCCAAGGTGCTCGACCGGTGGTGCGCCGAGATCGGGCGGCCGACCGAGGAGATCGAGCGGTCGACCGGGGTGCGGGCGGGGGCGGCACCGGAGAGTGCAGACGCCCTGTACGAGCTCGGGTTCCGCCAGTTCACCCTCGGGCTAAGCGGCCCCGACTATGACATGACGACCGTGCCGGACTGGCTGGCGTGGCGCGACCGACGGAACGCCACGTGCGCCACTCCGTCGGGGTGACGTTCGCCGACGTGGTTGCGGCGGCCGACCGCATCGCCCCCCACGTCGCCTTGACCCCGGTGCTGCACGACGACCGGCTCGACACCTGGGCGGGTTGCCGGGTGTGGGCCAAGGCCGAGCACCTCCAGCCGATGGGCGCCTTCAAGCTGCGCGGCGCCACCAACGCCGTGCTGCTCCTCGACGACGAGGCGGCGAGCCGCGGAGTGACCGCCCACTCCTCGGGCAACCACGCCGCCGCCCTGGCCATGGCCGCGGCGATCCGCCGGATCCCGGTGACGGTGGTGATGCCCTCGAATGCCCCCGACCGGAAGAAGCGGGCCGTTGCCGGGTACGGTGCCACCATCGTCGAGTGCGAGCCGACCCTGGCGGCGCGGGAGAGCACCGTCGCCGAGGTGATCGCACGGACCGGCGCCACCGAGATCCACCCCTACGACAACCGGGATGTCATCGCCGGGGCGGGGACCGCCGCCCTCGAGCTGCTCGACGAGGCGCCCGAACTCGAGGCGGTGATGACCCCGGTGGGCGGTGGCGGGCTGATCTCGGGCACGTCGCTCGCCACCCACGGGATCGACCAACGCCTCCGGGTGATCGGGGCCGAACCGCGGGGCGCCGACGACGCCGCCCGGTCGCTCGCCGCCGGCACCTTGATCCCCCAGACCGCCCCCGACACCATCGCCGACGGGCTGCTCACCTCGCTGTCCGCCCGCACCTTCTCGATCATCGCCGAACACGTCGAGACCATCGTCACCGTCACCGAGGACGAGATCGCCCACGCCCTTCGCCTGTGCTGGGACCAGCTCGGCTGGCCGATCGAGCCCAGCTCGGCGGTGGTGATCGCCGGGCTGCGCCACGCCGACATCGCCGGGCGCAGGGTCGGGGTCGTGCTGACCGGAAGCAACGTCGATCCCGCCACTCGCTCCTGGTGACGGTCAGCCGTCCGTGCCCGGTCTGCGGTAGCCGGTGAGGTACGGGGGAGGCCCGATCCCGGGGGCGAGGCGGGGATCGGGGATGGGCGCCCCTGCCTCGAGGCGGAGCGGCACCACACCGGCCCAGATGGGCAGGTCGTAGTCCTCCTCGTCGTCTCCGGGCGGCCCGGTGCGGATCTTGGCCGAGGCCTGGTCGATGGGCACCGCCGCCACCAGCGTCCCCCGGATCTCCTTCTGGTTGGGGAGCCTGCTGTCGGCCCACCGACCTGGGGCGACGTGCTCGGTCAGCACCGTGAACGCCTCCCACAGCTCGTCGGGGTCGTCGACGATGCGGGGCTCACCGAACAGCACCACCGAGCGGTAGTTCATCGAGCTGTGGAACGGGGCCCGGGCCATCACCAACCCGTCGACCAGGGTGACGGCGACGCACACCTCGTCGCCGGCCCGCATCGAGCGTAGCATCCGGCTGGCGGGAGACCCGTGCAGGTAGAGGAGGTCCCCGCTTCTGGCGTGGATGGTGGGAATGACCACGGGGCCGCCCTCGACGACGAACCCGACGTGGCAGATCAGCGCCTCGTCGAGCACGGCGTCGATGGCGGCGCGGTCGTAGACGCCGCGCTCGGCCAGCCTGCGGACGGTGGTGCGGGGCGCCGAGGGCTCTGCCATGGCGGCGATTCTGCCACGGTGGCCGGTGCCTTCCCGCCACCTGCTGTCCAGCCGTGGTCCCGTCGATCTCGGGGCGGCCGATACCCGCATCATCCGCCCGTCGGGCGGGCGAGGATCAGGCCTTGCCCCGCTCCCACACCTCGACCAGGTACCGGTATGCGGGGTGGGACGCCACCAGCTCGTCGCGCATCCCGTCGGCGACGACCCGGCCGCGGTCGATCATCACCACCCGGTCGGCCCGCTGCGCCGATCGGAGCCTGTGGGCGATGACCACCGCGCTGCGGCCGGCGAGCAGCACCCGCATCGCCCCCTCCATCCTGACCTCGGTCTCCGGGTCGAGGTTCGAGGTGGCCTCGTCGAGCACCACCACCCCTGGATCGGCGAGCAGGGCCCGGCCGAGGGCCACCAGCTGTCGCTCGCCCGCCGAGAAACGGCTTCCCCGCTCCTGGACATCGGTGTCGAGGTCGTCGGGGAGCGACTCGACCCAGTCGGCGATCCCCATCGCCCGGCACACGTCCCACACCTCCCGGTCGGTGGCGTCCGGCCGGCCGTAGCGCAGGTTCTCCCGGAGGGTCCCGTTGAACAGGAACCCATCCTGCGGGATCAGGGTGATCGCTCCCGCCCGGGCGGCGAAGGTCAGATCGCGCAGGTCGTTCCCGTCGATGGTGACCCGGCCCCGGTCGGGGTCGTAGAACCGCATGAGCAGCTTGGCGATGGTCGACTTCCCGGCGCCGGTCTCGCCGACGACGGCGAGACGCTGGCCCGGCGGCACCCGGAGCGAGACCTCCTCGAGCACCGGCTGGTCGCCGTAGCCGAAGGTGACCCCATCGAGCACCAGCTCCCCGACGACCGGGCCGGACAGATCGGAGGCGGTGGAGCGCTCCGACACCGCCGGCTGCCGGTCCAGCAGGGAGAACACCTTGCCCAGCGCCGCCAGCGCCGCCTGGAGCAGGTTGTACACGTTGGCCAGGTTGATGATCGGCTCGAAGAACCAGTTGACGTAGAGCAACAGCGCCACCAGATCACCGAAGCTGAGCCCGCCGTCGACCACCGGCGCCCGCCCACCAGGAGGACCAGCCCTATCCCGACGATCCGCAGGAAGGCCACCACCGGGAAGTACCACGAGATGGCCTAGGCGGCGGCCATGCTCGCCTCGACGTAACGCTCGTTGGTCCTGGCGAAGTCGGACGCCTGCGCCGACTCCTGGGTGAAGGCCTGGACCACCCTGACTCCGGTGATCCCCTCCTGGAGCCCGGCCAGCACCCGTCCGATACGCTCCCGCACCTGCTCGTATGCCTCCGCCACCTGCCGGGAGAACAGCACCGACACTGCGACAAGAGCGGCGATGACGACGAAGACGCCGAGCGCCAGGGGCGGGTCGACGATGACCATCACCACCGCCACCCCGACCGCGGTGAGCAGGTTGGTGAGGGTGAGCACCGCCCCCTCGTTGACGAACTCGGTCATCGACTCGATGTCCGAGGTCATCCGGCTCACCAACACCCCGGTCTTGGCGTCGTCGTAGAAGCCCATGTCGAGCCGGGTGAGGTGCCCGAAGAGGCGGGACCGCAGCATCTTGAGGAACCGCTCGCCCACCGTCGCCACGGCGAGCTGCGACCAGCGGGCGGCGACGTACTGGACCGCCAGCAGTCCCAGGTAGGCGACGGCCGCCCTGGTGATCGCAGCC
Organism: Acidimicrobiia bacterium; assembly: GCA_051002015.1. Classification (GTDB taxonomy): domain Bacteria; phylum Actinomycetota; class Acidimicrobiia; order Spongiisociales; family UBA5794; genus JACDBE01. Next base: position 52,121 of record JBPCMS010000031.1, on the reverse strand, counting down.
TTGTCGCCGGCGTCGATGCCGGCGTCGATGCCGCCGCCGACCACCAGGGGACCGAGCAACCGGGCGACGGTGGCAAGCGCCGTCACCCCGAATGCGCCGACCGCCGGCCACAGCAGGTGTCGGGACATCCCCGCCGCCCGTCGCAGCAGCTTCCCCGGCTGCTCAGCCTTCACCCCGGCAGACGACAGGTACTTCACGACGCCGCCTCACCGTCGGTGGCGGCGGCGTCGCCGCTTGCCAGCACCTCGGCATACCGGGGCTCGGTGCGAGGAGCAGCCCGTGGGGGCCGACGGCGGCGATCCGCCCCCGGTCGAGGAACACCACCTGGTCGACCAGGGCCAGGGTCGAGGTGCGGTGGGCGATGATCACCGTGGTGCGGCCCGCCATCACCTGAGGCAACGCCTCCTGGATCTCGGCCTCGACCACGGCGTCCACCGACGAGGTGGCGTCGTCGAGGATCAGGACCCGCGGGTCGCGCAGCACCGCCCGAGCCAGGGCGACCCGCTGCCGCTGACCGCCGGACAGGCTGTGACCCCGCTCCCCGACCACGGTGTCGTATCCCTCGGGGAGTCGGCAGATGAAGTCGTGGGCGCGGGCCAGCCGCGCCGCCGCCCTGACCTGCTCGTCCGTGGCGTCGGGAGCACCAAGGGCGATGTTGTCCCGCACCGAGGACGAGAACAGGAACGACTCCTGGAACACAACCGCCACCTCGCCCCGCAGCTCGTCCAGCGAGATCGAGCGCACATCGAGCCCGTCGAGCCGCACCACTCCGGCGTCGACGTCGTGGAACCGGGGGATGAGGAAGGCAAGGGAGGTCTTACCGGCCCCGGTCGAACCGACCAGCGCCACCGAGGTCCCGCCCGGAATGGGCAGGTCGACCCGGTCGAGCACCGGAACCGGCCCGTATCCGAACCGCACCCCGGCGAAGGCGACCTCGCCCGGGCCGTCGGGGAGCGGCACCGGATCGTCGGGCTCGCCCGGGTCGGCCACGGTGCCGAGGAGCAGCTCGACCCGGGACGCAGACGCCGCCGCCCTCGGCAGGTTGGCGAAGAACCAGCCGGTGATCCTGATGGGGAGCACCAGGATGATCAGATACTGGGTGTAGGCGACGAAATCTCCGATGGTGATGGCGCCGTCGATCACCCGGAACCCGCCCAACCAGAGCACGGCAACCGTTCCCAGCGAAGGGATCAGCTCGAACAGCGGGCTGAAACCGGACGACACCCGAGCCAGGGCGATGGTCCGGTCGTAGATCCGGTCGGCGGTGGCGTCGAGCCGGGCTGCTCGGTCGCCTCCCGGCCGAATGCCTTGACAACCTGTATGCCTCCGACGGTCTCCTCGACCACCTGGGACAGGTCGGCGAGCCGCTCCTGAACCTCGAACGACAGCCCGATCACCCTTCGGGCGTACCGGGCGGATGCGAAGAACAGCAAGGGGATGATCAGCGATGACACCATTCCCAGCAAGGGATCGATCAGGATCAGCACCGCGGCGACGGCGATGAACATCCCGATGTTGGCAACGGTGATGGGGAGCATGGCGAACATCGACCGCACCTGGGAGAGATCGGATGACGCCCGAGCCTTCAGCTGGCCGGTCGAGGTCTCGTCGTGGAAGCGGAACCCGAGCCGCTGCAGGTGGGCGAACATCCGGTTGCGCAGGTCGGCCTCGGCCCGATAGGACAGCCGGAACCCGAAGTAGCGGCGCACCGCGATCCCGACCGCCTGGACCAGCCCCACCGTCACCAGGATCGCCACCAGCGGCACCAGCATGCCGGTGTCGCCGTCCTTCAGGGCGTCGTCGACGATCAGCTTGATCAGGTACGGGCTGGCCACGATCGCCGCCATCCACACCAGGGCGCCTCCGATCGACCGGAACGAATCCGCCCGGAACTGGAGAGCGGTGCGCCTCAGCAGACCCAGACCCTGCCGCACCGCACCGGATGGGGCGCCGGTGGTGACGGGTGGGGTGACCATGGCCGCACCCTATCCGGACCCGATGCCGCCTTCCCCGGGCAGCGTGGGCGATGACTCTCCCGGGATGTGGGTTGAGCGTCGGCGTCGGCGGGTAGGTGAGGGGTGACCGGCCGCCACCGGCGGCGAAGCGATCCGGGAGGTCGAAGGATGAACATCGGCCAGGTCATGACACCCAACCCGATCATGCTGGGCGATGACGCCAGCATCGTCGAAGCGGCGCAGGCCATGCGGGACAACGACATCGGTGACGTGCTGGTTTCACGCAACGGCGAGCTGTGCGGGATCGTCACCGACCGCGACATCGTGGTGAAGGCGATCGCCGGTCGGTCGGAGCCGGCGACCACCCGCCTCGGCGACATCTGCACCAGCGACGTCGCCACCGTCGGTTCCGACACCACCGTCGAGGAGGCAGCCGACCTGATGCGGGAGAAGGCGCTGCGGCGCATCCCGGTCGTCGACGGCGGCTCGGTGGTCGGGATCGTCTCGCTCGGCGACCTGGCCGTGGAGGGTGATTCGGGCGCCATCCTCAGCGGGATCAGCGCCGCTCCCCCCAACAACTGACAGGATTCGGCGGGCCCACGAAGCCGGCGCCCGCTCGGCGGACCGACACCGCCGGGCGGGCGCTCCTGCGTTCGCTCCCCGGGGCGGAGTCGGCGCCGGCACCGCGGTGGCGCCGATTCCTGCCGCCGATCCCCGGGGCCCTCCTACAGTGACCCCGGTCATGCGGCGCTCGCCCCATCCCCGTTGGCTCGTTCTGTACCTGCTCGTCGTGGGCGCCTGCAGCCTGTCGCTGGGGAGCGACAGCCCGATCACCGGAGACACCGGCGAGCCGGCATCGGCGACGCTCCCCACGTTGGCGGCGCTCCCCGCCACCACCACGGCGCCCCCGACCACCACCACCACCGCCCCTCCCACCACGACCACCACCGCATTGCCTCCCGGCGGGGTGGGCGCCCCGCATGGGACGATCGACGGGCTCACCATGTTCCGGGGGAACCCGTCGCGCACCTGGTACGGGGAGGGACCGATCCCCGACTCGCTGCAGGTGAAGTGGCGCTTCCCCGACTCGGCCATGTGCGGCAACTCTCCGGTCGGTGGTGAGGACAAGGTGTGGTGCGGCACCGGGTGGACCGGTCAGCCGGTGGTGTGGGAGCGCCCCGACGGCATCACCGAGATCATCTTCGGTGCCTACGACAAGAACATCCACTTCCTCGACGCCGCCACCGGGGAACGCACCAAACCCGATTTCCCCATGGGCGACATCATCAAGGGATCGGTGACCCTCGATCCGGATGGCTTCCCGCTGCTGTATGCCGGGTCCCGCCACCCCAACTTTCGGATCATCGCTCTCGACCGGGAGACGCCCACCGAGCTGTGGAGCCTCAACGCCGACGCCGTCGACGGCATGTGGAACGACGACTGGGACTCGAACCCGGTGGTGGTCGACGGGATGCTCTATGTCGGTGGGGAGAACAGCTGGTGGTTCGCCATCGAGCTCAACCGGGACACCGACGGCGACGGCCTGGTCACCGTCGATCCCGACGTGGTGTTCTCGATGCCGGCGTTCACCGACGAGCTGGTCGCCGCCGTCGGCCGCCAGCAGAGCGTCGAGAACTCGACCGCGATCTTCGAGGGGATGGCCTACTTCGCCAACTCGGCGGGCCGGGTCGTCGGGGTCGACATCGGCGACCTGCCCGACGGCGAGGCTTCGGTGGTGTTCGACTACTGGATGGGCGACGACGTCGACGCCACCATCGTCATCGACGGAGCGGGCGATCTGTACGTCGCCGCCCAGGTCGATCTAGTGACGGCGCGCGCCGGCGAGGTGGGCCAGTTGGTCAAGCTCGACCCCGATCGACCCGACGACCCCAGGGTGTGGGGGATCGAGGTGCCGGCCGGTGGGGTCGACGGTGGCATCTGGGCCACCCCTGCGCTGGTCGACGACCTGTTGTTCGTCCCCACCAACGTCGGCGAGCTCCTCGCCGTCGACACCACCTCCGGCGAGGTGGTGTGGCGCGACGATATCGGGCCCCATGCCTGGTCGTCTCCGGTGCGCGCCGGGGACCGGCTGCTCGTCGCCACCAACTGCGAGGCGTCCGCCGCCCTCCGGGTCTACGACATCTCCGATCCAAGAGCGCCGGTGCGCCTCTCCGAGAACGTGTTCGCCGGCGGCTGCATCGAGGCCACCCCTGCGGTGTGGAAGGGCGGGATCTACGTGGGGTCTCGGGATGGTTTCCTCTACGGCCTCGAAGCGGGATGATCCGGAGCAGGGCGGCCGGTGTCCTCACCGTGGCGGGGAGTCTGGTCCTGATGCTGTCGCTGCTCGGATTCCTCGGCCCACTGACCTGGTGGTTCGATCTGCTCGCCAACTTCAAGCTCCAGTTCCTCCTGGGGCTGGCCGTGATCGGTGCCGCCCTGATGACGCTGGGGCGGACCGGCACCGCCGCCGTCATGCTGGGCGGGGCCATGCTCAACATCGCCGTCATCGCCCCGCTCTACTACCGGAGCCCGGCCGATCCGCAGCCCGACGCCCCCGAGATCACGGTGGTGGGCTACAACATCCAGATCGGCAACCGGGTCCCCCGCCTCGGCTGGGCACTCGATGGCGATCCCGACGTGGTCTTCCTGTTCGAGACGGGCCGAGCCCATCTCGCCGACCTGGAGGAGCGGTTCCCCGACCACCACGTCCGCAGCGGGATCTACGAGGGGCGCAACTACGGGGTCACCATCCTCACCACGGTGGACGTCGAGGTGGAGCTGCTCGAATTCGCCAGGGCGGCGGGGGACGCGGTACGGCTGGAGCTGGCGTTCGGTGACGGGACCGTTGTCGTCTACGGTGTCCACCCGCCCAGCCCCACCAACGCCGCGGACACCGCATACCGCGACGACGTCCTGGCACGAGTGGGCCGGGCGGTTGCCGAGGAGACCGACCCGGTGATCGTGGTCGGCGACCTCAACGCCACCCCCTGGTCCAACGGCTTCCGCAACCTCACCGGGCCGGGCGACCTGGTCAACTCGCTCGAGGGATTCGGATATGGTGCGTCGTGGCCAACCCGGCTGCCGGCGATCGCCCGGATCCCGATCGACCATGTGCTCCACACCCGTCAACTCACCGTCATCAGCCGCCAGCTGGGTCCGGCGACGGAGGCGTCCGATCACCGCCCGGTCCGGGTGCGGCTCACCATGGCGGCGAGCCCGGGCATCGCACAGGATCGCTCATCATCGCCGACCGCGCCGGATGCGGTGGATTCACATGAAGCTTTCACGATGGCTTTACGACGCCTTTACCCGGGCGGACGCATGCTGGGCCCCATGAGCGAATCAACCGCCCTCATCGGAACCAAGGTCTCGGCCCGGCGTCGCCGCCCCAAGGCCGTGGACGGTGTGCGGATCTGCTCGGCGCGGAGCTGCACCACCCGACTTTCCCGCTACAACCGCAACGGCACCTGCCACATGCACAGCCCCATCACCTTCCCCCGGGTGCGGGGGCGCGACGTTCCCGTAATCGACGTCTGATCGCCCGCAGATGCGCGCAGCAGAGACCGAAACGGTAGAACGGCTCGCCCCCACCGGCACCAAACTCCCGGTGTGGTACCGGCTGCCCGACAGACCGCCGCTGGCCAGCTACGACGAGCCGCCCGGCGACGACGAGGACACCCTCGAGACCGATCCGACGGTCACCGACCCGGCATATGCGCCGCCGCCCGATCCCGGGGCTCCCCGGCCCGACCTCGGACAGGCGGCTCCGCTCGCGCCGGTGACGGCGCCGCCCCACCGGGGCTCGTGGCCGCAGACGATCGTCGCCGCCGTGCTCGGTGCCGCCCTCGCCCTGGGCGGCTCGGCGCTGCTCTCCGGCGACGACACCCCGACGGTGGTCACCACCGCCCCCCGGACCACGGCGGCCCCCACCCCGGACCGGGCCGAGGACACGGCAGCCATCGCCGCCGCCGTGGTCCCCTCCATCGTCACCGTCATGGTGGGCAACGAGACCGGGGACGGGCTGCTGCCGATCGGCTCGGGGTCGGGGGTGATCATCTCCGCAGATGGTCTCATCGTCACCAACGACCACGTGGTGCAGGGTGCCCCCGAGTACCAGGTCGTCCTCTCCGACGGACGCACCTCCTATCCCGCCACGCTGATCGGCACCGACCCGCTCACCGACTTGGCGGTTCTCAAGATCGAGGCAACCGGGCTCGAGCCCATCACCCTCGGCTCCACCGAGACGCTGCGGGTGGGCGACGGCGCCCTCGCCGTCGGCAGCCCGCTCGGTCTCCAAGGAGGCCCGTCGGTCACGGTCGGCGTCGTCTCCGCCTTCGGTCGCCAGGTCACCGTTGGTCAGGGTGACACCCTGTTCGGCATGCTGCAGACCGATGCCCCGATCACCGAAGGCTCCAGCGGCGGCGCCCTGGTCGACACCTCGGGCCACCTCATCGGGATCACCACCGCCGTGGGCGTGTCCAACGTCGGTGTCGAGGGGATCGGGTTCGCCACGCCGGTCGAGCTGATGCGCCGGATCGTCGACGAGCTGGTCGCCGAGGGCTCGGTCGACCACGCCCTTCTCGGGATCCGCGGCGCCACCGCCTTCGGCACCTCGCCCGACGGCGCCCAGGTGGCCGCCGGGGTACAGATCGAGTCGGTGGAGACGGGGACCGCCGCCGCCGACGCCGGGCTGCGCGCCGGGGACATCATCACCTCGGCAGACGGCGAACCCATCAAGACCATGGACGAGCTGGTGATCGCCCTCCGCCACCAGAGCGCGGGAGACACCCTCACCCTCACCATCGCTCCTTCCGTAGGGGAGACCACCCGCAACGTCGAGGTCACCCTCGGTCAGCTCTGATCGCCGCCGGGGCTCGCCCGCTCACTCGCTTGCCGGCGAGTCCCCGCTCCGAGCCCGGCTAGCCTCCCGGCCCATGCCGCTCGACTTCACCTCGGTCACCGCGTCGGGCATCACCGAGGCCACCGCCGACGCCATCGCCGAGGCGGACGCCCTGGTCGCATCCATCGATGCCTCCGACCCGGTCACCGTCCTCGAGCGCGCCTCCACCGTGATCGGCGACGCCGGGGGCTCGGAGGCGTTCATGGCCAGGGTCCACCCCGATCCCGAGGTGCGTCTCGCCGGGGTCGAGGCCGAGGAGCGGCTCACCAAGTGGGCCAACGACCTCACCTTCCGCCGCCCCGTCTACGAGGCTCTGGCTGACTTTGCCGGCTCGGACGGGGCCGCCGCCCTCGACGGGACCGCCCGCCGGCTGCTCGATCACTGGCTCCGTGACTTCCGGCGCGCCGGTCACGAGCTCGAAGCCGACGCCCGCCACGAGCTGCAGCGGCTGCGTATCAGGCTGATCGAGCTCGAGGTGGCCTTCGGGCGCAACCTCGACGAGTGGGACGACGGGCTCGAGCTGGAATGGTCCCAACTCGACGGGCTCCCCCAGGCATACATCGACGGTCTGAAGGCCACCGACGACGGCCGCTTCCGGGTCTCGATGGAGTACCCCGACTATGTGCCGTTCATGCAGCAGGCCACCGACCGGGAGGCCCGACGGCAACTGCAGGGCAAGTTCTGGAACCGGGCGGTCGAGGCCAACCGGCCCCTCCTCGAGGAGGCGGTGCGGGTCAGGCTCGCCATCGCCCGGCTGCTCGGGTACCCGACCTGGGCACACTACGCCTTGGAGGTGAAGATGGCGGCCGACCCGGCCAACGTCGACGCCCTCTACCGGTCGGTGGTGCCCGGGCTCACCGCCAAGGCGCAGGACGATCTCGCCACCCTGACCGAATTGCTGCACGAGACGTATCCCGGCGACCGGGTCGAGTCGTGGGACTGGGCGTACCTCGACGACCAGCAGCGCAGACGCCTGCACGGCATCGACCAGAACGAGGTCGCCGCCTACTTCCCGCTCGAGGCGGTGGTCGCCGGCATGTTCGACCTCACCGGTGAGGTGTTCGGGCTCGAGTACGAGAAGGTCGTGGACACCAGGGCGTGGCACGACGACGTGGCCCTGTACGAGATCCGCAACCGCGGGTCGGAGCAGCCCATCGCCTCCTTCTACGCCGACCTGTTCCCCCGCTCGGGCAAGTACGGGCACGCCGCCGCCTTCGCCGTCCGCCACGGGATGGCAACCGAGGACGGGGGCTACCGCCGGCCGACGGCGGCGATCGTCGCCAACTTCACCAAGCCGACCGCAACGGCCCCATCGCTGCTCAAGCACGGCGAGGCGGTGACGCTGTTCCACGAGTTCGGTCACATCCTCCACTTCTGCCTGACCACGGTGGCCGAGGCCCGCTTCTCGGGGTACGACACCGAATGGGACTTCGTCGAGGCGCCCTCGCAGATCATGGAGAACTGGATGTGGGAGCCTGAGACCCTGGAGCGCCTCGCCCGGCATCACGACACCGGCGAACCCATCCCCAGCGACCTCGTCGCCCGCCTGGTGGCCGCTCGGGATCTCAACATCGGACTCGACAAGGTCCGCCAGGTCTTCCTGGGCAAGCTCGACCTGGGGATGCACGCCGTCGACCACGAGGTCGACCTCATGGAGGTCTACCGGGAGGCGTACGCCCACACCCAGCTTCCCTTCCGCCAGGACACCTTCTTTGCGGCCAGCTTCGGCCACCTCATGGGTGGGTACGACGCCGGCTACTACGGGTACCTGTGGGCGGCGGTGTACGGCGACGACATGTTCTCCGAATTCGAGCGGGTGGGGATCACCAGCCCTGAGGTGGGGATGCGGTACCGCCACGAGATCCTGGCCACCGGTGGCTCGCGCGACGCCATCGACCACCTGCGGGCGTTCCTCGGCCGCGAGCCCAACAGCGACGCCTTCCTCCGCCGCCTCGGGCTGAGCTGAGTCGGGGCCGGGGATCCGGCCGGGTGCTCAGATTCCGTGGAGCATGCCCCCGTCCACCTGGAGGGTGGCACCCGTGATGTAGCTGGCCGCATCCGAGAGCAGGAAGGCGGCGGCCCGGGCGTACTCGGCCGGCTTTCCGTATCGACCCAGCGGGATGGCGGCCTCGCTGGTCCTGCGCACCTCGGCGACGTCGACACCGCGGCGACGGGCGGTCTCCTCGTCGAGCGAGGCCACCCGTTCGGTGGAGATGCGCCCGGGAATCAGGTGGTTGACCCGGATCCCGGCCGGCGCCCATTCGGTGGCGAGCGCCTTGGAGAGCGCGGCGACACCGGCGCGGTACACGCTCGACAGGAACAGGGTGCCGATCGGCTCCCGGGACGACACGGAGGTCATGAACAGCATGGCGCCGCCGGCACCAAGGCGGGGGCGGGCGTGCCGAGCGAACGACACCGCCGAGGCAAGGGTGAGCCGGTAACCCTGCTCCCACTGCTCGCTGCTCAGATCGGCGAACGTCCCGTACGGCGGTCCCCCGGCGTTGGGGACCACCAGATCGATCCCGCCCATCAGCTCGGCGGCATCGTCGACGAACGACCGGATGGAGTCGTCGACGGTGACATCGCCCACCAGGGCCCGCACCGTTGCCCCCGTCGCCTCGGCGATGGTGGTGGCGGCGGCGTTGATCCGGTCGGCGTGGCGGCTGCCGATGGTCACCTGGCAGCCCTCCCCGGCCAGTTCCATGGCGATGGCGAAGCCGAGTCCCGTGGAGGCGGCGCCGACCAGCGCCCGCTTGCCGCTGAGCCCGAGATCCATAGGTGGGAACGCTAGCTCTTGCCGCCAGGACATGGTTGCGGTGCTTGGCGCGAGCGGGCTACTGTCGTCCGTCGGGCCTGACGGTGCCCCCCATGTTCCCGCGAAGGAGAGCGTCGTGCGATCGACGTTGTTCCGTTTCTTCGTCGTGTTGTCGTTGCTGGCGGGTCTGCTGGTGGTGACCGCCGCCTCCGGAAGCGCCCAGCCCGAGAGCGTCCAGGTCGATGGCGCAGGCCGCGGCTACTACGTCGTCGCCCTCGACGGTCCCATCACCGAGGCGGATGCGGCGGCGTTGCGCGCCACCGGCGCCGAGTTGTTGGCCTACGAGCCCGACTTTGCCTACCAGGTGCGGATGGCCGCAGACGCCGCAGACGTCATAGCCGGGCTGGACGGCGTAACCGCGGTGACCTCGGTACGCGGTGCCGACAAGCTGGCGGGTGATCTGGCGGCGACGGGTCTGTACCGGATCCGTTTCCAGCGCGGGGTGGACGCCGCCGCCGCCGCCGTCGACATCGCCGCCGCCGGGGTTCAGGTGCTGGCCGCCCAGGGCAGCGTGATGGCGGTCCAGGGCGATCTGGCTGCGATGCAGAGCGTCGCCGGGTTGGCCGAGGTCGCCTGGGTGGAGAACCACACCTTCCGGGAGACCCACAACGAGTACGGGGCCGGGTCGATCGTCGGCACCGCCGCCGCCCACGCCAACGGGTACGACGGGTCGACCCAGACGGTCGCCGTGGCGGACACCGGGATCGGCGGCGGGACGGCGGCGACGGCCCACATCGACATCCCCTCGGCGCGGGTGGCGGCGGTGTACAACTGGCCGGGGATCCCGTCGGCGGGGTGCTACAACGTCATCGGGGACGCCGCCCAGGACGTCGACTCGGGCCACGGCACCCATGTGGCGGTGTCGGTGTTGGGCGACGGCAACGGGAGCGGGATCGGGACCGGGTCCGCCCCGGCCGCCCGCCTGGTGTTCCAGGCGATCGAGGACTGGGCCGACATGATCAGCGCCTGCGCCCTCTTCAACCCCGACGGGTACTACCTGATCGGGATCCCCGAGGACTTCACCGGGCTGTTCCAGCAGGCGTACGACGCCGGCGCCCGGATCCACTCCAACTCGTGGGGCTCGGACGCCAACGGCGACTACACCTCCGACTCGGTGACGGTGGACACCTTCATGTGGAACCACCGGGACATGTTGATCACCTACTCGGCGGGCAACTCCGGGGTCGACGCCAACGCCGACGGGGTGATCGACAACGACTCGATCGGGTCGCCGGCGACCGCCAAGAACACCCTCACCGTGGGCGCCTCGGAGAACGACCGGTCGGGCAACTGGAACTGCGACGACAGCGTCGACACCGAGAACGCCTGCACCGGTGGTCAGAACGCCCTGGGCACCTATGGGAGCCGCTGGCCCGCCGACTACCCGGCGGCGCCCATCTCGAACGACCTGACTGCGGGCAACGCCCAGCAGATGGCGGCGTTCTCGTCGCGCGGACCCACCGACGACGGTCGGATCAAGCCCGACGTGGTCGCTCCCGGCACCTGGATCCTGTCCGGCTACTCCGATCTGTACCAGTTCGGCTACGACGGTGCACCGAACCCGCAAAACGGGGCGTTCCAATACGACGGGTGGGGAACGCCGTACAACGACGACTACAAGTACATGGGCGGCACCTCGATGTCGAACCCGATCACCGCCGGTGCCGCCGCCGTGGTCCGTGACTTCTACGACAAGGCCCACGGCCACCAAGCCACCGCGGCGCTGACCAAGGCGACGCTGATCAACTCGGCGGTCGACCTGCTCGACGAGAACAACGACGGCGTCAACGACAACGACTTCCCCATCCCCAACAACCACGAGGGTTGGGGTCTGGTCAACGTCGCCGCCGCCACCGACGGCTCCGCCCAGTTCGTCGACGAGGGTGCCGGGCTCACCACCGGTGGCACCAGCTCGCACACCTACGCGGTGGCGGGCGGCTCCCCGCTGCGGGTCTCGGTGGTGTGGACCGACTACCCGTCGACCGCCTCGGCCTCGGTGAACCTGGTGAACGATCTCGATGTCACCGTGACCGGGCCCGGTGGGGTCACCTACCGGGGCAACGTGTTCTCCGGCGGGTGGTCGACCACGGGTGGCTCGGCCGACCGGCTGAACAACGTCGAGAACGTGTACGTGCAGAACGCCGCCGCCGGCGACTGGACCGTCACCGTCACCGGCTTCAACGTCCCCTTCGGGCCGCAGCCGTACGCCCTGGTCGTCGACGGGGTCGGCGCCGGGACCGGCAACAACCCGCCGGTGGCCGGGTTCACCTCGTCGTGCACCGGGCTGTCGTGCACCTTCACCGACGCCTCCACCGACTCGGACGGGACCATCGACTCCCGAAGCTGGGTCTTCGGAGACGGCGGCACCTCGACGGCAACCGACCCGACCCACGTCTACGCCGCCGGCGGCACCTACACGGTGACGCTCACCGTCACCGACGACGACGGCGCCACCGACACCGAGACCCAGACGGTCACGGTGAGCGGCGGGGGCGGCGGCGGGACCACGATGCACGTGGCCGACCTCGACGGGTCCGGGGTGATCACCTCAGGGAAGATCTGGACGGCGACGGCCACGATCACCGTGGTCGACGACACCGGGGCCCCGGTCTCGGGCGCAACCGTGACCGGTCGGTTCCGCTCGGTCACGGGGCTCACCTGCACCACGGACGGCGCCGGGATGTGCTCCATTTCCCTGGCCAACACGAGGAGGCGGTCCGAGACCTTCACCGTCACCGATGTCAGCCACGGCACGCTCACCTACGACGCAGCCGCCAACACCGACCCGGACGGCGACAGCGACGGCACGGTGATCGTCATCAACCGCCCGGGAACGATGACCGTCCTCCGCTTGAACCTGCGGTGACGCCCAAGCCGTGAAACGAGGAGGCGATCCAACCCAACTTTCTTAGACCCGATCGCGTCACCTGCGACGCGTTTTGCTTCTAAGAAAGGGGGTTCTCGGTCACCTCGAGCTTTCTTAGGACCCGATCGCGTCATCTGCGATGCGTTTCGATCCTAAGAAGCGAGGTCTTCGCCAGCCCGGCACCAACGGCGGCGCGGTCGATCTTGCCGTTCTCCAGAAGCGGCAGGGCATCGACCACCACCCAGCGCCGAGGAATCTCGTGGGGGGCCAGCGCCAGACGCAGCCGGGCCTCGTCGGCGGCGCGGTCGTGCCCGTCGCCGGGGACCACCACCGCCGTCACCACCTCGCCCCACTCCGCGTCGGGGATCCCCACCACGACCGCCGCCACCACCGATCGCCCGTCCACCAGCATCTCCTCCACCCGTTCGGGGACCACGTCCTCCCCCCCGGTGCGGATGACGGTGCCCGCCCGACCCACCACCACCAGCCTCCCGGCGGCATCGAACCGGCCCAGGTCCCCGGTGTGGAGGGGGCCGGTCCGGGGATTCTCCATCCCGTACCCCGGCGAGACGGCGTCGCCGGACACCAGGATCTCGCCGGTTTCGCCGGGCAGGGCGTCGATGGCGACGGTGAGTCCGTCGAGCGGCCGCCCCACGGTCCCCATCGCCTCGCCCTGCTCGCCGGGAGCGACGGTGGCGATCTGCGAGCAGGTCTCGGTCGACCCGTAGGTGGCCAGCACCGGCAGCCCGGCGTCGAGCGCCCGCTCCAACAGCTCCGGTGAGGCGGGGGCCCCACCCACCAGCACCGCCCGTACCCGGCGGTAGGGCCCGGGGTGGATGTCGAGCACCCTGGTGAGCATGGTGGGTACCAGGCTGGCCACGGTGACCTCGCCGGCGTCGAGCATCGCCGCCGTCGCCTCGGCGTCGAACGGTGTTTGGAGCATCACCGCCCCACCCGCCGCCGCGCTCCGCCACAGCACCGACAGCCCGCCGACATGGTGAAGCGGCAGGGTGAGCAGCCAGCGGTCTCCGGCGTCGTTGCCCAGCCTGCGCTCCGAGGCGGCAACGGCGGCGGACACGTTGGCCACGGTGAGCCTGACCGGCTTGGGCTCCCCGGTCGTGCCCGAGGTGGGGACCCAGGTGTGGTCGCCGTCGTCCGCGGCGTGGCGGTCGACCATCTCCCAACCGGGGACGGCGGTGCGAAGGGCGGCGCTCCACCGCCCGGGGAGCACTATGGGGACCGCCCCGGCTCGCCAGCACGCCCACAGCCGTGCAATCCCGTCCAGGTCGGCGGTGGGGACGATCCCCCAGCGGGTGCCCCGCTCCAGCGGCGGCTCGGCGGTGGCGATCTCGGCCTCGATCCGCTGGTCCAGGGTTGCGTAATCGACGGCGAGCCCGGGCCCGAAGATCATCGCCGGGGCCTGCGGGTTGCGGGATGCGGCTGCGGCGACCCAGTCGGCGGCGCTCGGGGGCACGGTCATGGCGCTCACTACAGTATCGATCCGATGGTCTCCGAGCTCTTCGACCCAGCGGCATGGGACCCGGTGGCGGGTTTCGACTTCCAGGACATCACCTACCACCGAGCCCGGTCGGTGGGTGCCGTCCGCATCGCCTTCGATCGCCCCGAGGTGCGCAACGCCTTCCGTCCCGGCTCCGTCGACGAACTCCACGCCGCCCTCGACCACGCCAGGATGACGTCGGACGTGGGGTGCGTGCTGCTCACCGGCAACGGTCCCTCGCCCAAGGACGGCGGGCGGGCATTCTGCTCGGGCGGCGACCAGCGGATCAGGGGCGCCGACGGCTACCGGTACCAGGACGACGACGATGGCGATGTCCATCCCGGGCGGCTGGGACGCCTCCACATCCTCGAGGTGCAGAGGCTGATCCGCTTCATGCCCAAGGTGGTGATCGCCGTGGTCCCCGGGTGGGCGGTGGGGGGAGGGCACAGCCTCCATGTGGTGTGCGATCTGACCCTGGCCAGCGCCGAGCACGCCCGGTTCAAGCAGACCGACGCCGACGTCGCCAGCTTCGACGGCGGGTACGGATCGGCGCTGCTCGCCCGCCAGGTCGGCCAGAAGCGGGCCAGGGAGATCTTCTTCCTGGGCCGCACCTACTCGGCCGACGAGATGATGGCGATGGGGGCGGTCAACGCCGTGATTCCTCATGCCGAGCTGGAGCAGGTGGCGCTGCAATGGGCGGGCGAGATCTTGGCCAAGAGCCCCACCGCCCAGCGCATGCTCAAGTACGCCTTCAACCTCCCCGACGACGGCCTGGTCGGCCAGCAGCTCTTCGCCGGGGAGGCCACCCGGCTCGCCTACGGCACCGAGGAGGCGGCGGAGGGTCGCAACGCCTTCCTGGAGAAGCGCCGCCAGGACTACAGCCCGTTCCCCTGGCACTACTGAGTGGCGGGCAGGCTCCAACCGTGGCTGCTCGCCACCCGGCCGCAGACGCTGTGGGCGTCGGTGGCGCCGGTGGTGGTGGCCGCCGCCCTCGCCGAACGCGCTGACGTCTTCCGCGGGGACATCTTCCTGGTTGTGTCAGCGGTGGCGCTGCTGCTGCAGATCGCGGTCAACTACGCCAACGACCTGGAGGACGCGGTGCGAGGGGTCGATACCGAGCACCGCACCGGGCCTAGGCGGGCGGTGGCCTCGGGGATGATCGCCCCGGCGCCGATGCGGGTGGCGATCGCCGTTGTCGTCGGCCTCGCCGCCCTGTGCGGGCTGTACGTCGCCTGGCGGACCGGCCCCGAGATGATCGCCGTCGGCGCCGTCGCCGTCGTCGCCGCCCTCGGCTACAGCGGAGGCCCCAGACCGTACGCCTCGATGGGGCTGGGCGAGTTGTCCGTGTTCGTGTTCTTCGGGCCGGTGGCGACGGTGGGTGGCCGCTACGCCTTCGACCGCACCGCACCGCTCGACGCCTGGGTGGCCTCCGTGGTGATGGGACTGCTCGCCGCCGCCATCCTGGTCGCCAACAACCTGCGGGACATCCCCACCGACCGGGCGACCGGCAAGCGCACCCTGGCGGTGCGGCTGGGGGCGCCGGCCACCCGCCGGCTCTACCTGACGGTGGTCGCCATCGCCTTCGCCACCGTCGCCGTCGGCGCCGCCGCCGGTTGGCTGCCGCCGTGGTCGGCGTTGGCGCTGCTCGCCGTCCCCGTCGCCGTCCCCATCGTCCGCACCGTCGCCTCGGGGGCCACCGGCCCCGCCCTGATCCCGGCGCTGGTGGGCACCACCCGCCTGATGGCGCTCACCGCGGTGCTACTGGCGGTGGGCGCCCTGGTCTGACCGCCTGCCGGTAGCCTCCCGTCGTGCATCCCGCCAGCGCCGCCACCGCCTTCGCCACCGCCCTGGCGGCGGCATTGGCCGACCTCGGGCTCACCGCCGCCGTCATCTCACCCGGGTCGCGCAACACCCCGCTCACCTCGGCGTTCGCCGCCCAGGGTCGGATCGAGGACTGGAGCATCCTCGACGAGCGCAGCGCCGGGTTCTTCGCCCTCGGCATGGCCAAGACCGAGGGAAAACCGGTCGCCCTGGTGTGCACCTCCGGCACCGCCGCCGCCGAGTACCACCCGGCCGTGGTCGAGGCCGACCTGGCCAGGGTGCCGCTGCTGGTGCTCACCGCCGACCGCCCCGGTCGGCTGCGCGACGTCGGCGCTCCGCAGACCATCGACCAGGTGAAGCTGTTTGGTGCGGCGGTGCGCTGGTTCCACCAGGGATCGACCGCAGACGCCTCGGCCGCCGCCACCGCACCCGACCTCGCCGCCCACGCCTGGGCCGAGGCCACGGGGGTACCCCCGGGCCCGGTCCACCTCAACCTCCCCTTCGACGACGCCCTGGTGGCCCCCGCCAATGAGCCAACCGCCGAACGGGAGGGGCCTGGAGCCACGCCGAAGGTGGCGGCGGGAACGATGGCGCCGGCCGCCGCAACCGTCGCCGAGATCTGCGCCCTCATCGGGGGTCGCCGCACCATCGCCGTGGTGGGGGCGCTGCCCGAGGCGGGGGCGCGGGCGGTGTGCTCGATGGCGATGGTCCTCGGCATCCCGGTGCTCGCCGACCCCCAGTCGGGGCTGCGGGGCGGCCATCGGGGAACGGTGCTCGCCTCGGGCGATCTGCTCGCCACCGTTGGTTTGCTCGAACGGCTCGCCCCCGAGGCGGTGCTTCGCTTCGGCTCCGCCCCCACCTCGAAGGCGATCACCACGTGGTTCGCCGACCAGCGCCACCTTCCCCAGGTGCTGGTCGACCCTGCCGGGTGGCGGGACGCCACCGCCAGCGCCTCGCTGGTGGTGCGGGCCGACCCCGATGCGGTTGCCACCGCCGTCGCCGGTGCCGCCGACCCCGCCCCCGAGGTCTGGGGGGCGGCATGGAACGACGCAGACGCCGCCGCCCAGGCGGCGCTGGACGAGGCGCTCGCCGCCGAGCCGTTCCCCAGCGAGCCCGCCATCGCCCGCACCGTGGCCGCCTCGGTTCCGGGAGGCGGCCTGCTGTATGTTTCCAGCTCGATGCCGATCCGCGACATCGACGCCTTCATGGGCGCCGGTGGCGAGCCGGTGCCGATACTGGCCAACCGGGGAGCCAACGGGATCGACGGGGTGATCTCCTCGGCGCTGGGTGCCGCTGCCACGGGGCGCCCAACCACTGCACTGGTGGGCGACGTCGCCGCCCTCCACGACCTCAACGCCCTTGCCGCCGCGGTCAGGCTCGACCTACCGGTCACGGTGGTGGTGGTGAACAACGACGGCGGCGGCATCTTCTCGTTCCTTCCGCAGGCCGATGCGACCCGGTTCGATCCTGAGGTGTTCGAGCGCCACCTGGGTACCCCACACGGCACCGGCTTCGCCGCGGTGGCCGCCGCCCTGGGGATGAAGGTCGAGCAGGCCGACACCGCGGCGGCGCTCGCCGCCCTGGTCGCCGCAGGCACCGGGCCCGTACTGGTCGAACTACGGACCGTTCGCACCGAGAACGTCGCCCTCCACGCCCGTCTCCGCCAGAGGATCACCGAGGCACTCGGCGGTTAGGGGACTCCACCCGGGAGGACCCCGGACGCCATCCTGGACCAACCTCACCCGGCGGCTCGACGGAGCTCCGGGAGCACCTCGCGACCGATCCGCTCCACCTGCATCGATCGGTCCCGCCCTGTGGGCAGGATGTTGAAGGCGGTGAAGCCCAGGCCGAGAAAGCCGGCGAGCCGCTCGACCACCGCTTCCGGCGGGCCGGCGACGACATGGGGCGGCGCCTCGGCCGGGCGGCGGTCGAGCCGGACCTCGACGTTGTACACGCAGGTGATCGTACCGGGATCGCGTCCGGCGGCGCCGGCGGCGTCGAGCAGGCGGCGATGCATCACGGCGACCTGCTCCGGAGGGGCGAAGGAGAGCGACGGGATCCAGCCGTCGGCGAGCCTCCCGGTGACGGCGAGGGCGCGGTCGCCGTAGGTGCCCAGCCAGATCGGGATCGGCCGTCCCGGCCGCGGGGCCAGCTCGGCGTGCTCCACGCGATACCGCCGCCCGCCAAAGTTGACATCGGGCTGGGTCCACAGCGCCCGGATGATCCGGACCGCCTCCTCGAGCCCATCGACCTTCTCCCCGGGCGTCGGCCTGCCCGCCCCGAAGGCGGCGAGCTCGTCGTCCGAGTAGCCGCCGCCGAGACCGAGGATGAGCCGACCCCCGGCTAGCCGGTCGAGGGACTCGGCCATCTTGGCCACCATCGCCGGACTGCGCAGCGGCACGGCGAGTACCCGGGAGGCAAGCCGGATGCGCCTGGTGGCGGCGGCGATCCACGTGAGCAGCGTCCAGGCTTCGTAGGTGGGGCGGGGACCGGCGGGATGGTCGGAGGCGGAGACAAAGTCGTACCCCAGCCGCTCCGCCTCGCACGCCGCCTCCACCGGGTTGGCGCCGGGGACCGCCGATGCCGACAGGTCGACTCCGATCAGCAGCTCGCTCATCCGCCACCAACTCCCCTCCGATGCCGGCATGGTTCCCCAGCCGGCTCCATGGCGAGCATGGGAATGAACACCTGGGCGAGCGGTCCTATCGCCACCGCGTAGAGGACGGTGCCCGCTCCGACCGTGCCTCCGAGCACCCACCCGAAACCGAGTGCCGAAAGCTCGATGAGAGTGCGGGCGGCCCGCAGCGACAGTCCCCAGGCGGCCAGCCCGGTCATCAGCCCGTCGCGGGGACCGGGCCCGAGCCCGGCCCCGATGTAGAGGCCGGTAGCCACCCCGTTGGCGACGATACCCACCGCCAGGAAGGCGATCCGCACCGGGAGCGCACCCGGGCTGGGCAGCAGGGCGAGGGCGACGTCGACCACCAGCCCCACCACGATCACGTTGCTCACGGTCCCGAACCCCGGCCGCTGCCGCAGCGGGATCCATGCCACCAGGACGACCGCACCCACCGCGATTACCACCCAGCCGATCGGCACACCGGTTGTCCTGGCAACCCCCTGGTGGAGCACATCCCATGGTCCGAGCCCCAGTCCAGCCTCGATCATCAGCGCCAGGCTGGCCCCGAAGCCGACCAGCCCTGCGTAGAGCCGGGTCAGCCGCATCGCCAGACCGCGGCGTGGAAGCCACCCAGTGGATGCCGGCATGCAGCCCGCACCGCTCGTCATCGACCGGCCTCTATTCCCCGCGGATCTAGCTGACATGTCAGAGAACACTACCGGAAGGTTCCTGACATGTCAAGTAAACTGCGCTACGCTCGACGCATGATCGAGCCACGATGGTTGACTGCGACCGAGGAGCTGGCCTGGCGCCGCTACCGGCGCATGCGCACCCTGCTCGACCTGCAGCTCGCCCGCGACCTGGCGCGGGATGCCGGGCTCTCCGAATCCGACTACGACGTTCTCTCCACCCTCACCGAGGCGGAGGGGCACCGCTGGCGCGCCGGGGATCTCGCCGTCCGGTTGCTGTGGTCGAGCAGCCGCCTGTCGCACCACGTCGGGCGCATGGAGCGCCGCGGGCTGGTGGCCCGCGCGCCCATCGGCAGTGACAAACGCGGCGCCCTGATCACGCTCACCACGAAGGGATTGGAGACGATCGGCGAGGCGGCTCCGGGCCATGTGGGGTCGGTGCGTCGGAACTTCATCGACCTGCTCACCCCGGAGGAGGTCGATGTCCTCGCCACCATTGCCCACAAGGTGATCGGCCATCTCGGCGCGTCGGCGCCACCCAGAGTCGCCCCGTAGCCGCCTCAGGTTGCGGTGAGCAGATCGAGCAGGGGCCGCAGCTTCCACCGGGTCTCGACCAGCTCGGTCTCGGGGTTGGAATCGGCCACGATCCCGTTGCCGGCGTAGAGTCGGGCCTCGGTGCCGTGGAGCAGGCCGCAGCGCAGGGCGATGGCGACCTCGCCGTCCCCGGCCGGGTCGATCCAGCCCACCCCTCCGCTGTACCAGCCGCGGTCGATGGTCTCCAGCTTGTCGATGAACCCGATCGCATCCCTACGCGGCATCCCACCCACGGCGGGGGTGGGATGGAGCCTGGCGATGAGGTCGCACAGGGTGATCCCGGGGCGAAGGGTGCCGGTGATGTGGGTGGACAGGTGCTGCACGGTGGCGTTGGTGGACAGCGACGGAGCGGAGGGCACGGCCAGCTCGGTGGTCACATCGCCGAGACGGGCGGCGATGTCGTCGACCACCACGGCGTGCTCGGAGCGATCCTTGGCGCTCGCCATCAGCGCCGCCCCCACGGCCCGGTCGTCCTCATCGCCCTCGCCCCGACCGGCCGAACCGGCGTGGGGATGGGAGACCACCCGGTCGCCCCGGCGTCCCACCAGCAGCTCGGGGCTGGCCCCAACGAAGGCGGTGCCGCCGATCTGCCACCCGAAGCCGTAGGCGTTCGGGTTGCGCTCCACCAGGTGGTGCACCGTCTCGAAGGGGTCGATGGTCATCTCGGTGGTCACCACCGCCGAACGGGCCAGCACCACCTTGGCCATCGCCCCGTCCCGGATGGCTCCGATCGCCTCGTCGACGGCGGCGCACCAGTCGGAGCCCGAAGGGACCGCCCGCACCGCGTGGTCGCCCAGACCGGGGAGCCGCACCTGACCGGGGTCGGGGAGATCGCGCAGGGTGGCGATGATCCCGCCGGGGTGCGATCCGGGGGGGACCGCCACCACCAGCCTGGTCCCGGTGCGATCGGCGATGACGCTCACCGCGGGGACCACCGCCTCGGCGGATATGAACCCCTCCCACTCGGGGGCCCGGGGCCCGTCGGGGGCGAAGGAGAACCCGAGGAGAGCCACTGCGTCCCGGTGCAGCTCGACCCCGGCCAGGTGCCGGCCGAGTGCGGCGAAACGGTCGGGGCCGCTGGTGGTGAACCGCCGCCCGGTGCCCAGCCCGGCGATGGTGGGGCCGTCCGGCATGCTGAGGAACCGGGCCGAGCCGAACACGGGCGCCGCCGCCCGCACCACATCGAGGGGCAGCACGTCCACCGGCACCGAGGCGAACCGGATGGCGGTGTCCGCAGAGGAAAGCTGCGACGAGGCGGCGGCGAGCGCCCGCGGAGAGAACAGCATCGGGGCCGGATGTTACCGGGGCGCCGCATGTGTCGAGGGTGCGGGCAGCCGCCCCGCCACGTGTTCGGCGATGAGCTCGGGGCGTTCCATCACCACCAAGTGGGAGGCGCCGGCAACGACGTCGACCGCCGGCTCGGTCCCGAACCGGCCCGCCAAGGCCTCCAGGTATCGGCCGTGGTGGGTGGTCGACCGCTCCCCGGCGATCAGCGTGACCGGCAGGGTCAGCTCCTCGAGGCGGTCCCAGGCGTCGTGGGCCGGCCCGGTCCGGTAGAACTCGGCCTCGACCTCCGGGTCGCAGGCGAGGATCCAGCCGTCGCCGGTCGAGCGCAGCCCGTGCTCGACGTACTCGGTCAGCGCAGCCGGGTGCCAGTCGGCGAATGCGGGCTTGGTGACGAAGTTCTCCGCCGCCGCCGCCGGGCTCTCGAACACCCGCTTCCGCTTGAGCGCGGCGTCGACCAGCGTCTGTTCCTCCTGGCGCCGGTGCGGGGGCGGGAACACGATGGGCTCGACCAGGACCAGCGCCGAGAACGTCCCGGGGGCGAGGAGCTCGGCCATGATGATCGCCGCACCCCCGGCGGAGTGCCCCAGCCCCACCGCCGGCCGGGTGTCGCCGGCAACGGCGAGGACGTCACCGCCGAGGTCCCACCAGTCGAACGGCGGCTCGGGGCGATCGGACGCCCCATGGCCCCGCTGATCGAGCGCGGTCATGGCACCGGCTTCGACCATGGTGGCGAGCACCCCGGCGACGGGGCGGAACACCTGGCGGCAGAACCCGGTGGCATGCACCGCCACCACGGACGGCGCCGGTTGGGGGCCCCATCGGGTGGTTTCGGCGGCGATGGTGAGGCCGTCGACGGTGACGGCCGTGCCGAAGCTCCGCCTCACGGCGCTCCGCTGTCGTCCACCCGCCAGCTGAGCCGGTTGACGACCCTGGCCACCCCGGGGAGCCGCAGCACCATCTCGTCGAGCATCAGCGCCTCGGTGCGGGTCCCGATGATCCCGTCGAAGGTGACGACGCCGTCGACCACGGACACGTCGATGGTCTCGGGGTCGACGAACAGCACCCGTCGCAGCAGGTCCTCGCGTATCTCGTCCTCGATGACGTCGTCGGGCCGGGCGAAGGCGCCGACGACGTCCATCCGAGAGATGATGCCGAGCAGGGCGTTGTTCTCGTCGACGACCGGAAGCCGGCTGACGTCGTTGATCACCATCACCCTGGCGGCATCCGACACCAGCCGGTCGTGGCGGATGGTGACCACGTCGGTGTTCATCACGTCCGCCACCCGTTCGATCGGGGACGGGTGCTCCGCCTCCTGGCGGGCGACCTCGAGCCGCAGAAAGTCGGCCTCGGTGATGATGCCGACCACGGCCGACGAGCTGTCGCACACCGGCAGACCGGAGACGCGATGCACCGACATCAGGCTGGCCGCCTCCCGGATGGGGGTATCCGGGCGCACCGTGATCAGCTCACTGGTCATCAGGTCGACGACATGCACGGGTCAGATCCCCTTGGGTGGAGGCCGCGAACCTACCACGAGGGGTCGCTCCCTTCCCGGTCAGCTCTCCACCGGGGGCGCGCTGATGCCCCGCTTGGTGCGCAGGGTCGGCTCGGGGGCGCCGGTTGCGGAGACCGGCTCGACCCGCATGCGGGCGTCGACGACGCACACCCCCTCGCCGGGGAGGCGGACCTTCACCGGGTTCAGGTCCATCTCCACCAGCTCGGGGAGGGCCTCGACCATCGCCGACACCCTCAGCAGGGTATCGATCAGCGCCTTGACGTCGCCGGGGTCTCCGCCGCGGTACCCCTCGAGCAGCCTGGCGGACCGGACGTCGCCCAGCATCTCCTCGGCGTCGAGGTCGGTGAGGGGGTGGATCCGGAAGGCAACGTCCCTGATCAGCTCGACGTAGACCCCGCCCATGCCGAACACCACCAACCGCCCGAAGTTGGGATCCTGGGTGATGCCGATCAGCACCTCGTGACCGCCGGGGATGAACTCCTGGACCAGCGCACCGGTGGGGTCGGGGACGGCGGCCAACACCGTGCGGTAGGCGTGGCGCAGCGCCTCCTCGCCGACGACGTCGAGGGCGACCCCCCCGACGTCGCTCTTGTGCAGCGCCGTCGGCGACAGCACCTTGACCACTGCCGGACCTGGGAACGTCGCCGCCAGGGCGACCGCATCGTCCTCGGACATCACAGTCCCCGAGCGGGGGACGGCGATGCCGAAACAGCCGAGGATCTCATCCACCGTCTCCGGCTCCAGCCAGACGGACTCGGCCCGACTCCGGGCGAGGGCGGCGGCGACCAGTTCCCCGGCCCTGCGGGGATCGGCGTCGGCGAAGACGACCTGGTGCCCCGTTGGCTTGGTTACCCATTCGGCGTGCTCCACCGCCCGGGCCAGCGCCATCGCCGCCTGCTCGGGGAACAGGTACACCGGGATGTCCTCGAACACCTCGCCAGGGGCGCCCGCGGCGTCCATGTACACGGTGAGGAACGTCTTCGACCCGTGGTGGCGCCGTCCCGTCTCGGCGATGGCGCTCGCGATCTCGTCGATACCCTGGGCCGAGGTGGGGATGAAGATCGCCAGCACGGCATCGACCTCGTCGGACTGGAGGACGATGTCGAGGCAGGTGCGGTAGTTGTCGGGTCCGGCGGCGGCGATCATGTCGACCGGGTTGCGTACCGAGGCGTCGATGCTGAGATGGCTGCGCAGCTCGTCCTGGAGCGCCGCCGAGAACTCCGCCACCTGGAGCCCGTGCGCCTCGAGGGTGTCCACCGCCAGAATGGCGGGACCACCGGCATTGCTGACGATGGCCACCCGGCGCCCCGCCGGCAACGGCTGGTTGGCCAGCACCGCGGTGACGTCGAACAGCTCGGCGAGGGTGTCGGTCCGCACCACGCCGGCCTGACGGAACAGTGCATCGACGGCGAGGTCGAGGCTGGCCAACGACCCGGTGTGCGACCCGGCGGCACGCGCCCCTGCTGCGCTCCTCCCCGACTTCACCGCCACGATCGGCTTTTTCTTGCCGATCCGGCGGGCGATTCTGGCGAAGCGGCGCGAGTTCCCGAACGACTCCAGATAGAGGAGGATCACGTCGGTGGCGGGATCGTCCTCCCAGTACAGGAGCAGGTCGTTGCCGGAGACGTCCGCCTTGTTGCCCACAGAGACGAAGCTGGACAGCCCGATGTTCATGCGGGTGGCGTGGTCGAGGATGGCGATACCGAGGGCGCCGCTCTGCGACGACATGGCGACATTGCCCCGGCGGGCGACAACGGGGCCGAACTGGGCGTCCAACCGCACCGCCGGATCGGTGTTGACCACCCCCATGCAGTTGGGGCCGATCATCCGCATGCCATGGGCGCGGACCAGTTGGAGCAGCTCCTCCTCGCGGGCACGGCCATCGGGCCCCGTCTCGGAGAACCCCGCCGAGATCACCACGACGCCCTTCACCCGCTTCTCGGCGCACTGCAACACGGCATCCATGACGTGCCGAGCGGGCACCACGATGATGGCGAGGTCGACCCGGTCGGGAACGTCGAGCACGCTGGCATACGCCGGCATCGACCGGATCACGGTGGCCCTGGGGTTCACCGCGTACACCGGCCCGGTGAAGTCGCCGCCCAGCAGGTTGGCGAGGAGCCTGCCTCCGATGGAGCCGGCGTCGCGGCTGGCACCGATCACCGCAACCGAGGTCGGGTAGAGCAGCGGCGTCATGCTCGCCGCCGCCGCCCGCTTCTCGTGCTCCTCGCTGGCGGCTCTGGTCTCGTCGGACTCCTGGGTGGGGAACTCGATCAGGAAGACCCCGTCGTCGAGCTGGCGGCTCATGGTGAACCCTGCGCCCCGGAACACCCGGATCATGGCGTGGTTGTCGGCGAGGACGAACGCCTCGAAGGCGGAGATGCCGTGGAGCCGGGCGTATGCGGTCAGGTACTCGAGGATGCGGGTGGCCACACCCTTCCCCTGGTGCTCGTCGGCCACGCTGAAGGCGACCTCGGCGGTGTCGCCGCCCGGATCGTCCCGCTCGTAGCGGCCGACGCCGGCGAGCCGGCCGTCGGTCTCGATCACGAACGCCATCCGGTCGCGGTAGTCAAGGACGGTGAAATGCTCCAGCTCGGCGGGCTCCAGCTCCTTCTTCACCCTGAAGAAGCGGTGGTAGATCGACTGGCGCGACATGCGAGAGACGAGGTCGGCAAGCCCCGGGGCGTCATCGGGGCGGATGGGCCGCAACCGGGCCGCCGTCCCGTCCCTGAGCAGCACGTCGAAGTCCCAGTCGGACGGGTATTTTCCGGGGGCGGTCGGCGTTGACTCGGTCACGGCCGCGGAGCCTACCGGGACCCGGCGCCGGGGTCGGTCCCACCTATCGGTATAGGCTGGCCGGGATGCGACGGGGATCGATCGGGCTGGTGACGGTGGTGATGGGGGGCGCTCTCCTCGGGGCGTGCGCGGCGGGGACGGACGGCGACTCCGGCGCGACCACGACCATCGCCGGGCCTGCAGCCGGCACCACGGCGGCGCCGGGAACGACGGCTCCTCCCGCAACCACGGGGCCAAGCGCCGCCACCTCGACCACGGCGGGGACCACCACCACCACGGTGCCGCCGCCGACCATCGTGCCCACCCCGGGGACCCTGGCCCTGACCAGGGTGGTGTTCGGCTCCGATCCGTACGCCCTGGTCACCAACGTGGGCAGCACCCCGGTGAGCCTGGAGGGTCATTGGGCGATCAGCAACAACCACACCGGCTCCATCGACCCGGTGACCCTCGACCCGGGGTCCTCTGCCGCCATCGTGCTCGGCGGGGATCAGCCGCCCCAGTTCGTCGGGATCACCGCCGTCATCGATCTGGGCACCTCGCTGGGCCCGATCCTGGCCTCCGGTGGCGAGCTCGGCCTGTTCTCGACCGACGTCTTCACCAACCCGGCGGCCGTGGTCGACTACGTGGCGTGGGGCGTCGGCACCCACCTCAATCGCCCCGTCGCCACCAGAGCGGGGATCTGGAGCGAGGATGCATCCGTCGAGCTGCCCGTGGAGTCCGTCTCGATCGCATCGCCGGGCACGGTGGGGGGCGGGGTCGAGGATTGGATCCCGGTCATCGGCGGCTGATTCGCACCGGGGCGTCTGGTCAACCCGTGGTGCTGCGCAGCACCGCCGCTCGCCGCCCGCTGGCGGCGGCGCCTTCCACGCCGCCGAAGCGGACGGTGACGGCGGCTCCGCCGGAGCGTCGGTTGGCGATCACCAGATCGCCGCCGGTTCTCCGCGCCGCCCGGCGGGCGATGTCGAGCCCGAGCCCGGTGGAGCCGCCGGCCGACGCCCCCCGCTCGATGACGGCGTCATCCGGGAAACCGGGGCCCCGGTCCTCGACAACCAGCTCGACCTCTCCGTCGACCGGCCGGACGTCGAGGTGGTAGTCGGTGCCGGGGACGGTGTGGGCGAACACGTTCTCGATCAGGGTGTCGATGACCGCGCCCAGCTCGTCGGCGGCGATCGGGACCCACCGGGGGCCGCCGGCGGTGTGGACCGTGGCCGTCCTTCCCTGCTCATCTGCGAGGACCTTCCAGAAGGTGGCCCGGTGGCGGACAACGGCCGCCAGATCCGCCGACCGCTCCCCGGTCTCGGCGGGCCGTCTCGCCTCCTCGATCATCCGGTCCACCGCCCTCCCCATGCGGTCGATGTCGGCGGTCAGCGCCGCCGCCTCGTCACCGTTGCGGAGCGTCTCGGCCTGGAGCCGCAGCGCGGTGAGCGGGGTCCGGAGCCGGTGGGACAGGTCGGCAACCGACTCCCGCTCGGCGTTGAGCAGCCCGACCAGCCGACGCGCCAGGAAGTTGAAGGCCTCCCCCACCTCGGCCACCTCGGGCGGACCCCCCGGCTCGACCCTGGTTTCGAGGTCGCCCCGCCCCAGCGAGCGGGCCGCCTCGGAGAGGGCGTCGACCGGGCGGACGATGTTTCGGCCCAGCCGGTCGGCGGCGATGACGGCGATGGTGACCAGGAAGACCCCGAGGGCGCCCAGCATCCACCACGCCGTCGTCACCCCGCGGCGCAGCTCGCCATCGGGGACCTCGGTGCGCACCACCACGGTGCGCATCGGCGGCTCGACCTCACCGGGGGTGGGCAGGTCGAAGGTGTCGAGCACCGGGACCAGCACCTCGTACCCGCCCTCGATGGTGGTGGAGAAGGCGGTGCCCCTCCTCGCCTGGGCCAGGGCCGGGGAGGGTTCGAAATCGCGCCCGACGGTTCGCCCGTCGGGGAACACCACGGTGAAGTTGCTCTCGCCGCCGAAGGCCCGGAGCACGTCTGCGGCGAGCTCACGACTGATTTCGGCGCCCATGGTGGCCGGGGCGACGGCGAGAGCGGCGGCGATGGCCTGGACGTCGCGCTCGGCCCGGGACAAGGCCCGGTCGGCTGCCTGGTTGCGGACCACCAACGCCAGCGGGACGAGGAAGGCGACCACCACCAACAGGATCACCGCCAGCGACACCATGGCGAGCTGGCGTCTCATCCGGGGTCGACCAGCTTCACCCCTACCCCGAACACCGTCTGCAGGTACCGGCTCCTGGCCGCCGACTCCCCCATCTTGGTGCGCAGCCAGGACAGGTGGACGTCGATGGTCCGCTCGCTCCCGCCGTACGGCTGGCGCCACACCGTCGCCAGCAGCTCCCGCTTGGACACGACCTCGCCCTCCCGCTCGGCGAGGAAGCGGAGCAGGTCGAACTCCTTGGGGCTCAGATCGAGCACCTTGCCATCCAGGGTGGCCACCCGGGTGACGGCATCGACCTCGAGCCCGCCGACCACCACCGGTCCTCCCCTCGGCCGATCGCCGACGGCGCGCCGGAGCACGGCCCGCACCCTGGCCTCGAGCTGCTCCACCGAGAACGGCTTGACCAGGTAGTCGTCGGCGCCGGCGTCGAGGGTGCGCACCACA
Organism: Acidimicrobiia bacterium; assembly: GCA_051002015.1. Taxonomy (GTDB): domain Bacteria; phylum Actinomycetota; class Acidimicrobiia; order Spongiisociales; family UBA5794; genus JACDBE01. Next base: position 24,163 of record JBPCMS010000031.1, on the reverse strand, counting down.
TCACGGTCGGATCCCCTGGCGGTGGCCACGATCACCGGTACCTTGGTGACCGCACGGATCATGGTGAGCAGCTCGGCGCCGTCGAGATCGGGGAGACCCATGTCGAGGATGATGAGATCTGGAGAGTCGCTGACCACCGCCTGCAGACCCTCGAGGGCCGACCCGGATGAGGTCACGTCGTAGCCGCGGTCGGCCAACACCCCGGCCACAAGCTGCCGGATCCTCTGCTCGTCCTCGATGATGACCACCGAGACCATGCGATCGGCTCCCCTCGGTCTCCTCCACCTTATACAATCCTTAACGGGTTGTTGATAGGCCCGAAAGGAGGTGTAGCGCACAATGCGGGTATTGCGGCAGAGACTCCTTCTCGTCGCCGGCTGGGTCGTAGCAGCAGTCGCCACCGGATTGGTTTCGGCGGGTGCCGTTGCTGTGGCGGGGGGCCAGGTCACCGACCGGCCGCTCCACCCTCTCTCGGCGGCCGAAGTTGCTGCTCTTCCGGTCTCGACGGACGACTGCGGGGAGGAGCCGCCAGCCTCCGGTGGCTACACCCTCTTCCTCAGATGTCTGAACCTGGCCGGTGGCAACGGCGGAACCGAACGGGTCGATGAATCGACCCAGCCGGCGCAGAAGGAGTACTTCGTGGGCGATGGCGACCTGTACGGCCGCTACACCACCGGCGGCTACGTCGTCGAGCCGCTGCCGTCCCGGATCACGCCGCCCCACCGCTGATCGGTCTGCGCCCAGGTCGGTCAGGCCAGGGCGACCAGCTCCAACATCGACTGGTCGAAGTAGTCGGCGGCACCCTCGGGCATGATGATGGCCCGATCGGGTGCCAGCGCATCGACGAAAGCGGTGTCGTGGCTCACCAGGACCAGCGTGCCCTGGTACTGGTGGAGCGCCATGAGCAGGGCCTGCTTGGCCTGAGGGTCGAGGTTGTTGGTCGGCTCGTCGAGCAGCAGCACGTTCGGCGCACCCACCACCACCTGGGCGAGGGCCAGCTTGGTCTTCTCCCCGCCCGACAGCGTTCCCGCCTCCTGGTCGACCTTGTCCGCCAGCAGGAAATGCCCCAGCAGGGTGCGCAGGGTCTCGTCACGCAGCGCCGACACGGCCCGCATGTGGGTGAGCACGGTGTCCTCCGGCACGATCTGGTCGTGCTCCTGGGCGTAGTAGCCCAGGGTGGCGGCGTGCCCCAACTTGATCTCACCGAGGTCCGGCTCCTCGACCCCGGCAAGGATCCGGAGGAGCGTGGTCTTCCCGGCCCCGTTGAGACCCATGATGATCAGCCGGTCCCCCCGCTCCACGTCGACGTCGACGTCGACGAACACCAGGTTGTCCCCGTAGGACTTGGCCAAACCGTGGGCGGTGAGGGCGGTGCGCCCCGACGGGGCCGGCTGGGGGAACTTCACCGATACCCGGGCCGCCCGCCTCCCGATCTCGACCCGCTGCTCCTTGAGCCTGGCCACCCTGGTCTCCCAGGACCGGGCCCGCTTGGCCATCTTCTCGGTCGAGCCCTTGAAGCGGCGGATGCCCTCCTCGAGCCGGGCGATGTCCTCGTCCTGGTGGCGGCGCTGACGGAGCTTCTGCGCCCGCCTCGCCTCCCGCTCGGCGAGGAAGTACGAGTAGTTGCCCCGGAACGGCTCGACGTGGCCGTCCTCGACCGACAGCACCGAGGTGATCGCCCGGTCGAGGAGGTGCAGATCGTGGCTGATCACCAGCAGCCCGCCCCGGTAGGCACCCAGGAAATCCATCAGCCACGCCTTGGCGTCGAGATCGAGGTGGTTGGTGGGCTCGTCGAGCAGCAACGTGGCGGTCTCGGCGAACAGGATCCGGGCCAGTTCGACCCGGCGGCGCTGGCCGCCGGACATGGTCACCACCAGTTGGTCGAGCTCGTCGGCGCCGATGCCCACCGACGCCCCGAACCGCTTGGCCTCGGCGATGGCTACGTAGCCGCCTGCGGCGGTGAACTCGTCCTCGAGCCGGGAGAAACGGTTGATCAGCCGGTCCCGCTCGGCGCCGTCGGTGCCCTCCATGGCGTGCCGCACCGCCTCCATCCTCCGCTCCATGGCGCCGATGGAGCGGGCGGTGAGGATCCGCTCCAGGGCGGTCACCTGCTCGTCCTCGAGCTGGCGCAGCGCAGCCTCCTGGGAGAGGTAGCCGACGGTGCCCGATGCGATCACCGAGCCCTCCACCGGGCTGCCCTCGCCGGCGAGGACCTGCATCAGGGTGGTCTTTCCTGCGCCGTTGGGTCCGACCAGGCCGACCTTGTCGCCCGGCTGCAACGACAGCGAGACGTCGGAGATCAGCCGGCGGGCACCGGCGTCTATGGCGAGGTCACGGACGAGGATCACCCGAGGACGTTACCGGCCCCATCACTTTCTTAGGATCAGAACGCCCCACGGGTGACGCGTTCCGGTCCTAAGAAACGGCAATCACCCCGTCAGCCGGCCGCTGACGCCTTGGCGGCGGCGTCCTCCTCGGATTCGGCTCCGGCCGTGCTCAACTCGCCCGAGGTGTTCTGGAGGTGGGCCCGGATCAGCCACTGGTACTGCTCGAGCTTTCCCGCCTGCCCGATCAGCAGGTCCTCGCTCACCGGGTCGAGCGAGCCGACGGTGTCGATGGCGCGGCGATGGTCGGCGACGACGCCGTCGTACACCCGGTCGAGGGCGCCGAGATGCGCCGCCACCACGTCACGACCAACGGAGTAGTCGTCCCAGGTGCGCCGGGAAACCAGCCCGCCGGGCACTCCCTGTGGCGTGCCGCCCAGGGTGGCGATCCGTTCGGCGATCGCATCGACGAACAGCCGGGTCCCCACCACCTGGACATCCATCAGCTCATGGACCCCGATGAAGCCCGGGCCCACCAGGTTCCAGTGGATGTGCTTCAGGGTGAGGGTGAGGTCGATCAGCGAGTCGAGCCGCTGCTGCAGGGCATGGCCGACCTTGGCGGCATCGGAGCCGGACATGCCGGCGGGGGCGAACGTGTACTCCATCGATTCTCCTTCGCAGAGGTGTCCCTCATTGTCCCCCATGGCGGCGGTGGGGAAACCGCCGATCAGGTCCGGGCGAGCTCGAGGTAGGCGCGGACCATCGCCTCGGCGGTGACATCGCCTGGATATGGCGACCCGTCGAGGTCGATGTCCTCCACCGGGACGCCGTTGGCGCTGGCCTCGGTCGCCATGGTGGCGATGGTGCGCAGCTCGTCGCGTTGTGCCCTCGCCTGGTGGGGGGTCATGACGTCGCCGTGACCCGGCACGTAGGTGGCGATCCCGTCGACGATGACCCGCTCCAGCGTGGCGGGCCAGGAGATCGGGTAGCCGTCCTCGAACGACGGAGGTGCGCCCTCCTCGAGCAGATCGCCGGCGAAACGGACCCCGGTCCCGTCGACGGTGACGGTGATGTCGCCCTCGGTGTGGCCCAGACCGTGGTGGCGCAGCGTCACCGACCGGCCGCCGAGATCGATCACCTCCTCGACATCGAAGACGTGGTCGGGCAGCCGGATCTGGACGGAGAGGATCTCGTCGCGCCTCTCCGGCTCGACCCTGTCTGCCACCTCCAGCTTTGCCTTCTCGCCACGGGCCGCCAGCACCCGATGGCATTCGGTGTGCGCCCAGACGGGTGCCGTGGCGAACACCGAGTTGCCGAAGGTGTGGTCCCAGTGCCAGTGGGTGTCGACCACCCAGCGCACCGGAAGGGCGGTGACCCAGCGCAGGTCCTCGACCAGCTCGTGGGCCTGGACCGTCGAGGCCCTGGTGTCGACGACGAGCACGCCCTCACCACCGACCACCAGCCCGATGTTCAGATCGAGCGAGGTGTATCGCCTGCGGTAGACGCCCTCGGCCAGCTGGTCCCACATGGACCCTTCAAGCTACCGCACCGAGCGGTGAGGTCCGTAACACGATCGACCCGACGCATTCACACAAGAGAAACGGCGGCGAAACACGGTTCCCGCATGGTGCATGGGTCCGTTGCCCGCCACCGATGGGAGGAACGCCGTGGGAGAGGGAACGATCGCCTGGCTGCTGGTCAGCTCTGCCCTGGTCCTGTTCATGACACCCGGTCTTGCGCTGTTCTACGGCGGCATGGTCCGGTCGAAGAACGTGCTCAACATGCTGATGAAGAACTTCATCACGATCGGGATCGTCACCGTGGTGTGGACCCTGGTCGGGTACAGCATCGCCTTTGGAAGCGACCATGGCGGGTTGATCGGCGGGCTCGACCTTGTCGGACTGGACGGCGTCGAGGGCGACGCCCTGCTGTTCATGGTGTTCCAGATGATGTTCGCCATCATCACCCCCGCCCTGATCTCGGGGGCGGTTGCGGAGCGGATGAAGTTCTCCGCATGGGTGCTGTTCACCACGCTGTGGGCGCTGATCGTCTACCCGATCGTGGCCCACTGGGCGTTCGCCGCCGACGGCTGGATGTACGCATGGGGGGTGCGCGACTTCGCCGGAGGGCTAGTGGTCCACATCAACGCCGGGATCGCCGCCCTCGCCCTGGTGTTCGCCCTCGGACCCCGCAAGGGCTTCGGGGCCGAGTCGATGAAGCCGCACTCGCTGCCGTTGACCCTCCTCGGCACCGGCATCCTGTGGTTCGGATGGTTCGGGTTCAACGCCGGGTCGGCGCTGGCTGCGGACGGGCTGGCCATCAACGCCTTCGTGACCACCCAGATCGCCGCCGCCGTCGCCACCCTGGCCTGGGTGGTGGCGGAGTGGCTCCGCACCGGCCGTCCCACCATGCTGGGCGCCGCCTCGGGCGCCGTTTCCGGTCTGGTCGCCATCACCCCGGCCGCTGGATTCGTGTCCCCGATGGCGGCGATGGTGATCGGCGCCGTGGCCGGGGTGGTCTGCTACCGGGCGGTCAGCCTCAAGTTTAGGTTCGGGTTCGACGACTCGCTCGACGTGGTCGGCGTCCATCTGGTCGGCGGGATCGTCGGATCCCTCGCCGTCGGCGTGTTCGCCTCTGCCGCCATCAACCCCGGTGTCACCGACGGGTTGATCGGTGGCGGGGTCGGGCTCCTGGCCAAGCAGGCGGTGGCGGTGGCGGCGGTGATGGCGTTCACCTTCGTGGTCACCTTCCTGCTGGCCCGGGTGGTCAAGGCGATCGCCGGGCTCCGGGTCGACGACGATCAGGAGCACCACGGCCTCGACATCTCGCTCCACGAGGAGCGCGGCTACGTCCTCACCGACTGACCCGCACCCCAGGCGGGGAACGCCGGCCGGTGCCATCCCGGTGCCGGCCGGCTCGACGGGGGCGGCTCGCGGCGCACGTCCGGGGCGATCTCCAGGGGACCGAACCTGGTGCCCCACCGTTCGTCGGCGAACCGCAGCGTGGCCACGGCGTGCGAGGCGAGGGCGGGTACCGGGCTCCATCACCGTCGGTAGGAACTGCACCAGGCTCCCGGTGTTGGCCGGACCCAACTCGACGGTCCCCACCACGTCGTCGCGGGGCCACCGGTGACGTCGACGGTCTCGGTCGAGGTGGCCTGAGGATCCCACCATGTCGACACCCCGGCGTAGGTGAACCGGCTCCCGCCCGGGGTGCGCAGAACGAGCTGCTCGACGGGACGGAAGGCGGCGACCCCGTCGGCCAGCACAAAGCCGTGGATGCTGCACGGCACCCCCTCGAGGAACGGCATCACCCGGACGTGTCGGGTGGAATGGGTGAACAGCTCGATCGCCTCGGCGGCGTCGGTGTCGGTGCGCACCCAGCGCACCCGATCGCCGCCACCGTTCATGCCCTCAGCGGCGTCCCCCGACTACGCCGTCCCCGCACCGCGGTCGAGACCGGCGTGCGCCGCCGCCGCCATGCCGGCGTCGACCGGCACCACCATGGACGGCGCCCGGAGCACTCCGGAGGCGTCCAGATCCCGTCGGCGACGGTCCTGTCCTCCAGTGCGGCGACCGCTGGGGTCCGTCCGCCCAGCGCCGCCCGGCCGCAATAGGTGGCGGCGGTAGCGAAGGGATCGAGCAGGCACAACGCCGTCCCCTCCGGATCGAAGGCCGCCACCGCCTCGGGGGGAGGATGCTCGGCGAACTCGATCCAGGTCTTGACCTCCTCGGTGATCGACGTCACGCTTGGGGCCGGGACCACCACGGTGCGGGCCTCGTCCTCGCCGGGTAGCTCGCCGGTGCCCAACCCTTGGGCGACCACCAGGACCTCGGTGGCGCCGTAGCCGAGCAGGTCGCGCACTTGCTCGGTGTACATGGCGGCGACCACCCCACCACGATGATCCTCCGCCACCGCGTCAGCCGGGCGCACCGCTCGATGAGGGTGAGGACGACCGCGTTGTTGTTTCATCGCCAGACGGTAGAAGACCGTCCGGAGGGCGTCTACCGCCGCCGTTCATACACTGGCGCACCGATCGCCATCGGGCGACGACCACTCCGAGGGAGAAGATGTGAGCATCCTCACCGACGACGTCCGCAATGCGCTCACCGCCGGCCACCTGGCGCATCTGGCAACGGTCAACCCCGATGGCAGCCCGCAGGTGAGCGTGGTGTGGATCGGGCTCGCCGGCGACGACATCGTGATCGGCCACCTGGGACAGGGTCGCAAGATGCGGAACATCGCCCGCAACCCCCGGGTGGTCCTCAGCCTGGAGACCGGGGGCGCCAACCCGATCGGGATGGCCAACTACCTGATCATCGGGGGCACCGCCCGGCTGGTCGAAGGCGGCGCCGCCGCACTGCTGCAGCGCCTGGCCGACGTCTACATCGGGCCCGGTGTCCGCTTCCCCCCCATGCCCGACCCACCCCCCGGCCACGTCATCCACATCACCCCCGACCGGATAGGTGGCACCGGCCCCTGGGCCGACTGAGTGGGTAGCTCGGCCCCGAGGAGACCGGCGGGGTGCCGCCCTCCCACCCCGCCTCGCAGAGCTCCCAACGGGAGGGGCAAACAACCCCGCGGCAACACCGATTCCCCTGGGAGGGGAGACGACACGCGCAGCCTCGGCCAATTCCGGGCCGGGGTGGGGCCGCTACCCGGGTAGGTTCGGACCATGACCTTCTCGATCGTCGCCCGATCCGCAGACGGGGCCGCATGGGGAGTGGCCGTTGCCTCCAAGTTCCTCGCCGTCGGGTCCGCCGTCCCCGCCGCCCGGGCAGGGCTCGGTGCCATCGCCACCCAGGCCTACGCCAACACGACGTTCAAGCGGCGCGGGTTGGCGCTGCTGGCAGATGGCCTCCCGGCGCAGGATGTGCTCCAAACCCTGCTCGGCGATGATCCCGGGCGGGAGGAGCGCCAGGCCGGGATCGTCGACGCTGCGGGACGGGCGGCCACCTTCACCGGGTCGGGGTGCGAGCCCTGGGCAGGGGGCCTGACCGACGGCGGCGTGGCCATCCAAGGCAACATCCTCACCGGAGCCGGGGTGGTCGAGGCGATGCATCGGGCATGGCTCGATTCCGACGCGTCGGGCCCGCTGTCGACCCGCCTCCACGCCACCCTGATCGCAGGCGACCGGGCGGGCGGAGACAACAGGGGCCGCCAGTCGGCCGCCCTGCTGGTGGTCGAAGAAGGGGCGGGATACGCCGGGTTCGACGACGTGCTGGTGGACCTGCGGGTAGACGATCACCCCGATCCGGTTGCCGAGCTGGGCAGGCTGCTCGACATCCACGGCATCTACTTCGGCGAGCCGCCCGACGAGGACAAGGTGCCCCGCGACCAGACCCTGGAGGCAGAGGTGGACGACCTGGCCCGCCGGCTGGGCAAGGCGAACTTCGATGCCTGGGTGGGGGCCGAGAACTTCGAGAACCGGGTCACCCCAAAGTGGATCGACCGCCGCGTGCTGGAGATCATCCGCACCCAGGCCCAAGGGTGACAACCACCCCCTGAAGTCCCGCGGGTCGCGCCGATCCTCCGGCACCTCGATCGTCCCAGCCGGTCGTCATCGGGATCAAGCGACCTTCAATTGTCCTGGGTCGAGTCTGTGGTGATGAGCCGTTGCTTCTCCCTTCTGCCGCCGACCACCATGGTCGCCGTTGGTTTACCGGCAACGTACCAAGAGGCTGTGACAGATTCGGGGCAGAGCGTCGGAAGCGTCGGAGGTTCGCCGCCGGCACCGGCCGAAGGGTCGCGGTGCCCGGGGAGGGTCTCGAACCCCCACGCCCCCGAAGGGACAGCGGATTTTAAGTCCGCCGCGTCTGCCGATTTCGCCACCCGGGCGGGCGTCGCCCCGGCCACCCAGGGTACCGGCCGGACAGGCACCGATACCCCCGCGGTAACCTGCTCGCTCCCGGCAGACAACGGAGGCAGCCCCGGTGAAGGTCTACCCACCCGAGAAGATCCGCAACGTCGTCCTGGTCGGCCACAGCGGATCCGGAAAGACCACGCTGGCCGAGGCGATGCTGTACCGGGGGGGTGTGGTCGACAGGCTGGGTCGGGTGGAGGACGGCAACACCGTGATGGACTTCGACCCTGAGGAACACAAGCGGGGGATCTCCTTGGCGATGTCGTACGCCCCCCTCGAGTGGCACGGCCACAAGATCAACATCATCGACACCCCCGGTTACGCCGACTTCGTCGGCGATCTGTACGGGGCGATGCGGGTGGCCGATCTCGCCGTGTTTGTGATCAGTGCCGTCGAAGGGGTCGAGGTCGGGACCGAGCGGGCCTGGCGCCTGGCGGAGCGACTCGGGCTGCCCCGGATGATCTTCATCAACAAGCTCGACAAGGAGCGCTCGTCGTACGAGCGGACCCTGGCCGTCATACAGGAGCGCTTCGGAGCCGGGATCTCCCCCCTCGAACTCCCCATCGGGGAGGAGGCCGCCTTCCATGGCGTCGCCGACCTGCTCAGCGACAAGGCCTACTTCTACGACTCGGGAACGGGCAAGGAGGGGGAGATCCCCGCCGAGATGGAGGAGCAGGAGCACCGGATCCACGACGACCTGGTCGAGGGGATCGTGGTGGCGGACGACGAGCTGCTCGAGGGCTATCTCGAGGGCAGGATCCCGTCGTTCGAGCAACTCGAGAGGACCATGGCAGTCGGCGTTGCCGAGGCCACCGTGTTCCCCGTGGTGTGCGGCTCGGCCATCGGTCCGATCGCCGTCGACCGGCTGGCGAGTTTCATCGTCGAGATCGGCCCTTCGCCCGCACTGCGCAACCGTTTCACGGTGACCGCCGGCGACCAGGACATCGAAGCCGAGGGTAGACCTGAGGGCGACCCGCTCCTGTTCGTGTTCAAGACCGTCTCCGACCCGTACGTCGGGCAGATCTCGATCTTCAAGGTGCTGTCGGGGACGGTGAGGCCGGATGTGGTGCTGTACAACCCGAGGAGCGGGACCGACGAGCGCTTTCACAAGATCGGGTACCTCGTCGGCAAGGAGTCCGAGCTGATCGACGCCGTGCCCGCCGGCGACATCGGGGCCGTGTCCAAGCTGCACCTGACCGCAACCGGCGACACCCTCGGCCCCAAGAACAAGCCGGTGACGGTCAGCGGGATCGAGCGGCCGGTCCCGGTCCTGGCCACCGCCATCGAGGCGGCCAACCAGGCGGACGAGGACAAGCTGGCCAACGCCCTGCGCCGCCTCCAGGAGGAGGACCAGGCGCTGATCGTCGAGCGCAGCGACGAGACCCACCAGACCCTGCTGCGAGGGATGGGCGAGACCCATCTGGCCATCACCATCGAGAAGCTGAAGCGGAAATTCGGAGTCGACGTGGTGACCGAGGACGTCCAGGTCCCCTACCGCGAGACGATCACCCGCTCCGCCAGGGCCGAGGGCAAGTACAAGAAACAGAGCGGCGGTCGGGGCCAGTTCGGGGTGGCGATGCTCGAGGTCGAGCCGCTCCCCCGCGGTGACGGGTTCGAGTTCGTCGATGCCATCAAGGGCGGGAGTATCCCCCGCCAGTTCATCCCCGCCGTCGCCGCCGGGATCGCCGAGACGATGAACGACGGCGGGATCAACGGCTTCCCGGTGGTCGACGTCAGGGTGCGCTGTGTCGACGGCAAGTACCACTCGGTCGACTCGTCGGAGATGTCCTTCAGGATGGCGGGCCGGCTCGGGTTCAAGGCGGCGATGGCCGACGCCGGACCGGTCATCCTCGAGCCCATCTCCCGTATCGCCGTCACCGTTCCCGCCGAGTACCAGGGTGACGTGATGGGCGACCTGTCGGCGCGCCGGGGTCAGGTGCAGGGGACCGAGGTCGCTCCGAGCGGCTTGCAGATCATCACCGCCCTGGTGCCCACCTCGGAGATCATGCGGTACGCCATCGACCTGCGCTCCCTCACCCAGGGGTGGGGCACCTTCGAGACATCCCACGACCATTACGACGAGCTGCCCTCCCACCTCGGCGACAAGGTCCTGGCTGCCCGCAGCCGGGACTGACCGGACACACCGGTGGGGACTCTTGTGACACTTGCCGTGCACCCCATCCGGTCCCGACGGTTTCGGGTGACGTTGCCCGAGGGCCTGGGATGACACCACCGGACCTCACCATCAGGTCGGTGTCACGGGCCGAGGACTTCGCCGTCGCACCGGGCGACGACCCGGGCTACGCCGGCACCGTCGCCGCCATCTGGGAGGACGGGGAGGGCCGCCCCGAGTGGACGTTCGTGGCCGCGCTCGATGGCATCCCGGTCGCAAGGGTCGGCTACGTAGTGACCGACACCGTCACCGACCCGGCCTGGCTTGGATCGCTGCCCCCGAAGGAGCTGAGCATATTCGGGCCCGCCGCCTGGGGTGAAGACCCGATCGCCACCCTGGAGGCGACGATCCGGCGCACCGTCGCAGTGACCGGCGGTGACCTGACCCTCGAGCTCACCGCCAACCCGGAGCGTCACCCCGACGTCGAGATGCGCCGCCAGCTCGCCGGACGGCTTGGGCTCGACCTGTTCCAGGAGAAGGAGGGGGTGCTGTGGGTCGACCACGGGTCACCGATCACCCTGCCCGACCGGCTGGCCTTCCGCACCATCGCCGAGATCGGAGCGAAGCGGTACGGCGAGGTGATGGCCCGCCCCGGATCCGGGACCCTCGACCGCAACGACGCTTGGTACTACGCAAGGCTCCGCCCTGCGGACTGGGCGGCGCAGATGCTGGTGTTCTGGCACGAGGGCGACGAGGGGACCTGGCTGATCGGCGAGATCGACGGCGACCCGGTCGGCTACGTGGCGGTCTCGCCGTTCGACGACGAGGGCACCGCCACCATCGTCCACATCGGGGTGGTCCCGGAGCACCGGGGTCACGGCTACATCGACGACCTGCTCGCCGCCGGCACCGAGGTTGCCAGGAAGGCAGGGTTCAACCGGATCCTCTCGGACGTCGACGTGTTGAACGCCCCGATGCTGGCGGCAATGGAGCGGGCGGGACACCGGGCCGCCGCCACCCCGTGGCATGTGTGGGTCTACCGGGGTATGCCCTCGTCGGAACCGGCCTGACCATCGTCGCCGGAGGCGGCCACTGTCAGCCGGTGACCACCTTGGCCACCATGACGTCACAGGGAGCGAGATGGATCGCCCGGTGGCTGGTGCTGCCCAGGATGAGCGAGGCGAGCTCGCCCCGGCCCCGGGTACCCAGGACCAGCAGCTCCGCCCCCACCTCGGTCACGTAGGACACGAGGGTGTCCGGTGGGTAGCCGTCGAGATCGATCTTCCTCACCGGTACACCCGCCTCGGCGATCACCGGCTCGAGGGGCTCCCACACCGAGCTCCGCTCGGCGACGGCGAGCACCTCCAGGTTCATCCCGGTCTCGACGTAGACGACCGGGGTGCGCAGCACGTGGACCGCATGTACCTCGGCGCCCCGCCGCCGCCCCTCCTCGATCGCCCTCCGCAACACCTCAGCCGCGATCGGTGACGAATCCACACCGACGACAACGACCATCAGGACCCTCCTCTCGAGTACAGGGTGACACACCACAGCCCCCGGCGTCCACGGCATGACGTCACAGGCTCCATGTCCAGCGTCCCGGTGCCGGTCAGGAGGCTGCGAGCAGCGAGCGGGCGAGGCCGTCGAGGATGTCGTGCTCGGAGACGGTGACGTCCGCCATCCCGGTGCGGCGGACGGCGGCGGCGGCGACCACGGCGCCCCCGAGCAGGACCGGGGCCCGGGCCGGATCCAGCGACGGGATAGCCTCGGTGGCGGCCAGGTCGAGCCGGGCCAGGTCGGCGACCAGGCCGTCGAGGTCGTCCGTGGTCATCACGGTGCCGTGGACCCGCTCCGGGTCGTAGGCGGCGAGCCCGAGATGGATTGCGGCCAGGCTGGTGAAGGTGCCGCCCACCCCGATCACGGTCCCGATCCGCTCCGGCACCGGAACCTCGTCGGCGAACAGGGCGGCGACATGCTCGTCGGCGGCGGCGACCGCCTCGGGGGTGGCGGGGCGGTGGGGGAGCATCCGCTCGGTGAGCCGCACCGACCCCATGTCCACGCTCACCGCTCGCTCCACCCGGTCCGAGCCCGCCACGAACTCGGTGCTGCCCCCGCCCAGGTCGATCACCACGAAGGGCGGCTCGCCGGCGCCGCCCCCGATGGTGCCCGCAAAGGACATCGCCGCCTCTTCGGCGCCGGTGAGCACGACCACGGGCACCCCGATCACCGACGCCGCCGGTCCGGTGAACTCGGCGCGGTTGGCGGCGTCGCGGGTCGCCGATGTGGCAATGAGCCCCACCCGGTCGCACCCGGCGGCGGCGATCGACCGGGCGAGCGATCGGAGGGCGGTGAGGCTCCGCTCCACGGCATCGGGATCGAGCCTGCCGGTGCGATCCACACCTTGGGCCAGCCTGGTGACGATCGAACGCCGCTCCAGCCGGAGCAGCCCGTCGCCGGACCGCTCGGCGATCAGCAGCCGCACCGTGTTCGAGCCGACGTCGACGGCGGCGACCCTCATCGCCGGTCGGCGGGGGTGTGCACGGTCATCTCGTGACGATAGAGCTCGGCGGCGCCGTCGGGACCTGTTCGGTGGCCGGCCTCCGCACGACGGCGGCGAATTGCCGCTCGGATCGGTCGGTTTCTGTCGGTGGCGCCTGATACCATCGAACGTATGTTCGCTCGAAGGGGAACGCTTTCAGGAGCCGGGTTCCAGGCCTGGTTTGCGCCCACCAACCTCCACCTCGACCAGGCCGGGGCCGAGCTCGCCGTGTTGAGAGGACGTCGGCAAGGTCCGAGTCCGCCGGTCCCGGTGACTCGCGCCCCGGTTCGCCCCCCAGCGTTCGGCGCCGGGCCGCCGTCGGGCAGTCGTGCCATATATCGTATGGTACGGTTGGGTGTCATGGAGAAGACCACCGTCTACCTGCCCGTTGAACTGAGGCGGGCGTTGCGGCGGGTGTCGCAGGCCACCGGCCGCAGCGAGGCCGCGCTCATCCGCGAGGGTATCGGGCTGGTGACGGGCACGCATCGGGTCGCCGAGCCAACACTGCCGCTGTTCGAGAGCGGGCAGCCGGATCTGGCCGAGCGCGTCGATGAGCTGCTCGAGGGCTTCGGCGAGCGGTGATCGTGCTCGACACAAGCGGTCTGCTGGCGGCGATCGACGCCAGCCAGCACCGGCACATCGCGGCGCGAGAAGCGCTCCGCTCTGCCCCGGCGCCATGGATCCTCTCCCCATTCGTGCTTGCCGAGCTCGACTACCTCCTGGTGGCACGGGTTGGTCAGGCAGCCGGGCGCGCCCTTCTCGGCGAAGTAGCGCGGGGTGTCTACCGTGTCGAGCCGTTCGACGCCGGCGACATCGCCGCCGCCGACCGGGTCATCGGCCGATACCCCGACCTCCGGATCGGGCTTGCGGATGCGTCCCTCGTGGTGCTGGCCGATCGCTTCGGCATCGCCGACGTGCTGACGTTGGACGAACGCCACTTCCGCGCCCTGCGCCTTCCCGGAGGCCGGCCGTTCAGGCTCCTGCCCACCGACGCCTGAGCCGGCGTCCGCATCCACCAAGTGCCGGACCGGGTTGCATTGCCCCGATACCCAGGCACCGCCTCAGCGGTGCGGCTCGGACCATTCCGGGTTGGGCCCGGGCCTGCCGTCGACCACCGCCACGCAGGGCACGACGCACTCGAACGGATCGACCTCGGGGGCGAGGGCGGCGCCGACCGGGTTGTCGTTGCCGGCGGCGTGATCGGCGTAGTGGGCGTGGAGGCATTTGACCCCACCGCCCGAGCCCCCGACACCCCCGGTGGGCACCGGGCCCGGGTAGGCCGGGTCGAGCAGGACATCTCGCTCGGCGGCGTAACGCTCCATCGCCCGTTGGTAGGCGGCGGCGAAGTGAGGATCGGTGTCGATGCGGTGCTGGGCGGCGGCCACCCCGCCGTCCGCCTCCAGCCGTCCGATCCGGCGCCGCGCCAACGGGCACGTCAGCCAGGAGCGGGTGGGGAACGGGGTGCCGTCGTCGAGCAGTGGGGGCACGGTGACGACCACGGGCAGCCCGAGATGGCACCGGGCCGCCACACCGATCGCCGAGCGCAGCGGGCGGCCAAGTTGGCCGACCACGGCGTCGTGGTCATCCATCGGGTTCGAGGTCGCGGCCGGTGAGGAAGTCCCACACCCCCCGCCACCAGGAGTCCGACCGCTCCTCGTCATGGGCGACCGTGGGCTCGGGGATCACCGATTCCTCGGCGGCGCCGGCCGGCTGCTCGACCACGTACCCGACCTCGCCGGGCCGGACCAGCCCGAACTGCTCGCGGGCGATCCGCTCGATCTCGGTGGGGGTCTGCAGGGTGGCGATCTCCCCCTCCAGCTCCTCGTTGACGGCGATGAGGTCGGCGAGCCGCTGCTCGGCGGTGTCCACCTGGCGGTGCTGGGCGATTATCTGGCGGAAGGGGAAGACCCCGCCGAGGACGGCGGTAACCAGCCCGACCATCACCAGGAACACCAGGACACCCCGCGAGGGGCGGAGACGCCGCGGCCGGTGGTGTGTGTCGTCCCGCCCGGTCATCGGGACCGCCGGAACGTCCCCCAGCCGGCGTAGCGGGCGTCGGCGCCCAGCGACTCCTCGATGCGCAAGAGCTGGTTGTACTTGGCGGTGCGCTCGCCACGGGCGGGGGCACCGCTCTTGATCTGCCCGGCGTTGGTCGCCACCGCCAGGTGGGCGATAAATGAGTCCTCGGTCTCCCCCGACCGGTGCGACACCATACGCCCGTATCCGTTCACCGCGGCCAGTTCCATGGTGTGCAGCGTCTCGGACAGCGACCCGATCTGGTTCACCTTCACCAGCACGGCGTTGGCAACACCCTGGTCGATGCCCCGCCGCAGGATCTCCTCGTTGGTGACGAACAGGTCGTCGCCGACAAGCTGCAGCCGGTCGCCGAGCCGGGCGGTGAGCGCCGACCAGCCGTCCCAGTCGTCCTCGGCGAGCCCGTCCTCGATGGAGACGAGGGGGAAGTCGCCGGCCAGACCGGCCAGGTAGTCGATCATCGCCTCGGTGGTGTGCTCGGTGCCGTCGAGGGTGTAGCGGCCCTCGCGGTGCAGCTCGGTGGCGGCGACATCGAGGGCGAACCCGATGTCCTCGCCCAGCCGGTACCCGGCCGCTTCGACTGCCACGGCCAGCAGCTCCAGCGCCGCCCGGTCCGTCGGCAGGTCGGGGGCGAACCCTCCCTCGTCGCCTACGTTGGTGGTAAGGCCCCGGCCTGCCAGCACCTTGTGCAGGGCGTGGTAGATCTCGACCCCGGCCCGCAGACCCTCGCCGAAGCTCGGAGCGCCTCCGGGGACGACCATGAACTCCTGGATGTCGACCGAGTTGGAGGCGTGGGCGCCGCCGTTGAGCACGTTGAGGCACGGCACCGGCAGCACCCTCGCCGCCGACCCGCCCAGGTAGCGGAACAGGGGAAGCCCGACCCCGGAGGCGGCAGCTCTGGCCACGGCCAGCGAGACCCCGAGGATGGCGTTGGCCCCCAGGTTGCGCTTGGTGGGGGTGCCGTCGAGATCGAGCATCACCTGGTCGATCTCCTCCTGCCTGGTGGCGTCGCGACCGGCCAGGGCGGGGGCGATGGTGTCGTTGACGTTGCCGACGGCGGTCAGCACGCCCTTCCCGGCGTAGCGTGAGCCACCGTCGCGCAGCTCGTTGGCCTCGAGGGCGCCGGTCGATGCCCCCGAGGGAACGGCGGCACGGCCGTAGCCGCCTCCGGCGAGGAAGACCTCGGCCTCGACGGTTGGATTGCCGCGGGAGTCGAGCACCTCCCTGGCCAGAACTTGGGTGATGGTGGTGGTCACGTCCCGCTACCGGTCGGCGAACGTCGGGCCGCGAAGATATCACGGCCCCAGAGTTTTCTTAGGATCGAAACGCGTCTCATATGACGCGTTCGGGTCCTAAGAAAATCAGTGGGGGTGGTTCCTGGCGCGATCCCACAGCTTGTCGAGCTGGTCGGGGGACAGGGCGGACATGTCGGCGCCTTGGGCGGCGGCCAGCTCCTCGACTCGGCGGAACCGGGTCTCGAAGCGGTCGTTGGCTCTGCGGAATGCCAGCTCGGGGTCCACGGACAGGTGCCGGGCCAGGTTGACCACCGTGAAGAGGACGTCGCCGAGCCCATCGCCGCCCCGCTCCGGGTCGTCGAGCACCACGGCCAGCTGGTCGATCCGCTCGCCCAGCTTGGCCAGTACGGCGGCACGGTCGGTCCGGTCGAATCCGACCGTCGCCACCCGGCTCTGCAGCTTCTCCGCCCGGGACAGTGCCGGCATCGCCCGGGGAATGCCGTCCAGCAGCGACTCCCGCTGCTTCTCCTCGGCCTTCAACGTCTCCCAGCGGGCGAGCACGGCTTCGGCGTCGTGGGCGGCGGCGTCGCCGAAGACGTGGGGGTGACGCCTGACCAGCTTGCGGCGGATGCCCTCGGCCACCTCCTCCACCCCAAACATGCCCGCCTCGTCGGCCAGGGTGGCGTGAAACACGGTCTGCAACAGCAGATCGCCCAACTCCTCCTCGACGGCGGCGTAGACAACCGGGTCGTCGACTCCGGCGGGGGCGGTATCGGAGAGGGCGCCCAGCGCCTCGACCGTCTCGAACGCCTCCTCGATGAGATGGGTAACCAGCGTATGGTGGGTCTGCTCCCGATCCCATGGGCATTCGGCGCGCAGCCGCCGGTTGGTGGTCACCAGTCCGTACCAGCCGTTGGGTGGGGGATCAAGGAAAAGGCTGGTTCGGGGGCCGCCGGGATGGCGGGCGAGATCGTGGAGCGGCACCGTCTCCACCATCTGGTCGGGCTCGCCCAGCCGGTCGAGCACCGTGACCGGGGTTTCGTCGGGGAGTACCCGCCCCAGCACCGCCGCCAGGTCGGCGAGCACCTGGGGACGGTCGACCTGGGTCACCACCGTGGGGAGATGGAGCTGGAGCGGGTCGGGCAGCGCCCGCCCGTCGAGTACTTGGGCGCCGCGGGCGATGGGATCGCACCGGGTGGCGGTCCACACCAGATCGAGGAACGACTCGCCGGGGCGGACCTCCACCCGCCGTCCGGCCGCCTCCGCCTCGGCCAGCACCAGCGGAACGCTGCGCTCCCCCACCATGGCCGACCCGGGGACGGCGTACACCACCGGCTGCTCCACCGCCAGCGACACCACCCGCACCGCAATCGCCCGGTACAGCGCATCGAACCCGGGGGAGGTCTGGTAGAGGTCGTCGCACGAGGTGATCTCGCGCCGCTTCGCCAGCTCGGCGGCGGCGGGATGGTGCAAGGTCCGGACCACCACGGCGACATCCGGGTCGGCGAGAACCTCCATGGCGGTGGCGGGCAGCCGGTCCAACCCGGCCGGGCCCAACCCCAGCACCAGGATGTCGGGCCTCACTGGGCGGCAACGACGGACGAGCTCTCCGCCGACCAGACCCCGACCGTGGAGCGCACGTCGACGTCGGCGGAGGCGACGGCTTCGATGAACCACGGCCCCATCAGGTCGTTGGCCGTGGCGGCGTCGAGGTACACCATCGGATCGGCCGCCATCTCCTCAGGGGTGGGCATCGACCGCTCGTCCACCACGAGCACGTGGAACCCGGACGATGTGGACAGCGGGCCGGCGGGCTCCCCGAGCGGGGCGGCGATCACACCCTCGACGAACTCGCCCCCCATCTGGCCGTGGTGGATCAGGCAACCCTGCAGATCCTGGAGCACACCGCCGGGGCTCTGCTGGTCCAGCGACACCTCGGCGGCGACCGTGGCGAAGTCCTCGTCGGCGGTGAGGCGGGTGAGCACATCGTGGGCGTCCACCTCGGTGGCCACCACGATGTGGCTGACGCAGGCCCGCATCACCAGGCCCGGGGATTCCTCGATGACGGCCCGGTACGACCCGCGCTGCTCGAGCAGTAGCTCGGGAATGACGGCGTCCCGCACCAGGGTGAACCGGGCGTTGAGCTCGGTGAGACCCTCCCCGACGGCGGGGTCGGCGGCGAGCTGCTCGAAGAGCTGGACGTACCGGTCGGGCGGATCGGCGAGCCTTGCCTCCACCTCGGCGGTGGTGAAGACGACACCGAACTGCTCCTCGGCGGCGGACGCCAGCGACTGCTCGAGGATCAGCGTGGAGAGATCCTGACGCACCGTCGCCGCCGGAGCGGTCGGGCCTTCCACCGGCGCCCTCATGGCGAGCACGTCCCCTTGGGAAATGCCGACCCCGTCGACGGTGGCCAGATCGGAGGCCGAGGAGCATCCGGCGACCAGCACGGCGCCGATCGCCACGGCTGCCACCGGGCCCCGAACCCTGATCCACATACCCGTCACCACCGACCTCACTCCGGCTGGGGCCACATCTTACGAACGAAGCCCAGCAGCCCGTTCACCGGCTCGGAGCGAGGGGCGGTGATGTACAGCACGTCGCCTCGCACCACCGCTCTCGGAGCCAGCCGTGACAGCCTCACCTCCTCGGAGGCACGAAGGGTGACGGGCGACAGCCGCACCTCGTCCCGAACCTTGACGATCTCGGCCAATCCCACCCTGATCGCCTCGACCCGGAGCCGGGCGACGTCGACCAGCGCCGCCGCCGGCTCGGGCAGCTCGCCGAAGCGGTCCCGCCACTCGGCGATGACATCCTCGACATCGCCGGCGGTGGCGGCGGAGGCCAGCCGGCGGTATGCCTCGAGCCGCTCGTCGGCGCCCTCGATGTAATCGACGGGGAGATGGGCGTCGACGGGGAGATCGATCCGCACCTGGGGCAGATCGTCCTCCACCACCGGCTCTCCCTTGAGCTCGCCGACGGCGTCGGCCACCAGCTCGATGTACAGGTCGAAACCCACGGCCGAGATGTGCCCCGCCTGGGTCTCGCCCAGGATGCTGCCCGCCCCCCGGATCTCCAGGTCGCGCATGGCCAGGTCGAACCCCGAGCCGAGCTCGGCGAAGCGGCCGATCGCCTCCAGCCTGCGGTAGGCGTCCTCGGTGAGTCGCTCCGCCTCGGGGTGGAACAGATAGGCGTAGGCCCGCTGGCTCGACCGCCCCACCCGACCCCGCAGCTGGTAGAGCTGGGCCAGCCCGAGCCGGTCTGCCCGCTCCACGATCAGCGTGTTCACCTGGGGCAGGTCGAGCCCGGATTCGATGATGGTGGTGGCCACCAGCACGTCGTGCTCGCCGTTCCAGAACTCGACCATCACCTGCTCCAGCTGGCCTTCGCTCATCTGCCCGTGGGCAACGGCGTAGCGGGCGTCGGGGACCAGGGCGCGCAGCCGGGTCAGGGCATGGTCGATCGACTGCACCCGGTTGTGGACATAGAACACCTGGCCCTCGCGCAGCAGCTCGCGCCTGATCGCCGCCGACACCGTCTGCTCGTCGTATGGGCCGACATAGGTCAGGATGGGATGCCGGTCGACCGGGGGGGTGCGGATGCTGCTCACCTCGCGGATCCCGGTCAGCGCCATCTCCAGGGTGCGCGGGATGGGGGTGGCGGTGAGGGTGAGCACATCGACCGAGGTGCGGAACCGCTTGATCTGATCCTTGGCCGCCACCCCGAACCGCTGCTCCTCGTCGACGACCAGCAGCCCCAGATCCTTGAATCGGACGTCTGCCGAGAGCAGCCGATGGGTGCCGATGACGACATCGACGTCACCGGCGGCGACCCCGGAGACGACGGCTCGCTGCTCGGCACCGGTGAGGAAGCGGCTCAGTGTCTCCACCCGCACCGGGTACGGCTCGAACCGATCGGTGAAGGTGGCCTGGTGCTGCTGGGCGAGCAGCGTGGTGGGTACCAGCACCGCCACCTGCTTGCCGTTCTGCACCGCCTTCATCGCCGCCCGCATCGCCACCTCGGTCTTGCCGAAGCCGACGTCGCCGAACACCAGCCGGTCCATGGGCTCGGCGCCCTCCATGTCCGTCTTGATCTCGGCGATGGCGGTGAGCTGATCTGCGGTCTCCTCGTAGGGGAACGACGCCTCGAACTCGGTCTGCCACGGGGTGTCGGCGGTGAACGGATGGCCCACCGCCCGGGCCCGGCGGCGGTGGAGGTCGACCACCTGCTCGGCGACGACGGCCACCGCCTGGCGCACCCTGGACCGGGTGGTTGCCCAGTCGGCGCCCCCCATGCGGGACAGGCGCGGGGTCTCGCCTCCGGTGTAGCGCCTGACCGCGGCGAGCTGGTCGGTGGGGACGTAGAGGCGGTCGTCGCCGTGATAGGCGATGAGCAGGTAGTCGCGCTCGACACCCGAGATCTGGCGGTGGACCAGCCCCTCGAACCGGCCGATCCCATGGTGGTGGTGGACCACGTGGTCGCCGGGCCGCAGGTCACGGTACCCCTCGCCGATGTCGCCGGGGCGGCGGGACCCGTACCGGCGGTGCGACCGTCTCCGCCCGGCGATCTCCTGCTCACCGACGACGCCGAGCCCGAGCCAGTCGGCGACGAACCCGCGGTGGATCCCGAAGGGGAGCACCGCAGGCTCCACCGACTCCAGGGTGTCGAGCCTGGGGATCGGGTAGCCGGCCTCGCCGAGCAGGCGGGCCACCCGCTCGGCGGCGCCGGCGCCGTCCATGGCGATGACCACGTCGACCCGGCGCTTCCGCCACCTAGCGATGGCGGCGCCAACCGACTCCGGGTCTCCGGGCACGGCGTCGAGCCCCCGCACCACGTACGCATTGTCACCGGGACCGATCGGTGCGGGTGGGGCGTCGAGGTGGCCCCTGGCCTCGATGGCGGCGGCGACGGGAATGTACAGCAGCGGATGCTCCCCGGCCGGGGGGGCGGTCTCGCCCCAGGTGCCGGCCAGGGCGGCGGCCAGGTCCTCCTCCTCGGTGCGCAGCTCGGTGGCGCGGGCGTTGGCCTGGACCGCATCGAACACCACCAGCCTGGCCCCCGGCGCCTCGTCGACCGCCGACCGCTCCGGTGCCAGCCAGGGCAGCCAGCTCTCCAGCCCGGGGAAGGTCACCCCGGCGATCACCCGGTCCCAGGTGGCCGCCGCCCACGGCTCGGACCGGAGCAGCCCGGTGGCGGTGGCCACCACCCCCGGATCGGGCATCAGCTCCCGGGCCGGGTAGCAGGTGACCTCGGTAACCGAGTCCAGCGCCCGCTGGTTGGCGGTGGCGAAGGTCCTGATGTCGGTGATCTCGTCGCCCCAGAACTCGATACGACGCGGGGTGTCCGACTGGGCCGGGTACACGTCGATGATCCCGCCCCTGGTGGCCAGCTCACCCCGGGACTCGACCCGGTCGGTCCGGGTGTAGCCCATCGCCACCAGGTCGTCGATGATCCCGTCGAAGTCGGCCTCGGTTCCGATGGTCAGCGTCACCGGGGCGATCCGGGTGGGGCTGACCCGCTGGATGGCGGCCCGCACCGACGCCACCACCACCGTCCCCGGGACCTGTTCGATCAACCGGTGCCGAGCCTCGGCCCGTGCCGCCATCGTGCTCACGTTGGGTGAGATGTGCTCGAAGGGGAGGGTGCCCCAGGCGGGCAGGAGCAGCGGACGGTCGAGGAACAGGGCGAGGTCATCCACCAGGTCCTCGGCCTCATGCTCGCCCGGCACCACGGCGAGGACGGGTCGGTCGTCGGCGGCCGCCATCGCCGCCAGCAGCAGGGCGCGCAGCGACGGCGGCACCGCCGCCCTTCCGGGGATGTCGGGGAGCCGGTCCTTGGGCCACAGCCGGGCCATCACCGCCAGGGGAGCGGTCAGCATCGACCCGAACCTACCGCCATCGCCGGCCCGCCCCGCCGGGGTCAGGGGCCGAGCAGCGTGGTGTGGCGCTCGACCAGCCGCATGAACTCGTGGCGGAGCGCCTGCTTCTGGTCGGTGGTGTAGTGCACGAAGTCGGCCTGGCCCGAGATACCCGACCGCTTGGCCACCCGATCGACGTCGAGCACCACGAACCCGGCGTCGTGCGACGCCTCCCGCAGCCCGATGGCGAACTCACGCCGCCGCACCGTTGCCGGGCTGTTGGAGAACTGGTAGTCGACCGCTCCGGTCCCCGGGTCGACCACCAGGGTGTTGCACACCATCACCAGCGCCCCGGTCCGCTCCCGCAGCTCCTTGACGATCCTGGTCAGGTTGTCGAGGTACCCGTCGAGGGAGATCTTGCCGGCCTTCTTGAACGCCGACGAGAACCACTTCACCCGGTCGAGGTCGCCGAGCACCTGGGTCATGTCGGCGTTGAGCCACCAGCCGCCCGGGTCGATCAGCAGGCGGTCGGTACGGTGCTCGTAAAGGGTGCGGGAGAGATCGGCGGCGATGCTCAGCACCACGATGTCCTTGGGATAGGTGCCCAACCGGGGATGGTCGGGAACCGTGAAGCGGGGCTCGAACAGGGTCGAGGTGAACGAGCCCCGGTCGAGGTCGAGCCTGTCGACCACCTCGTCGAGCGCGGGGCCGTCGACACCGTCGAGCCCTTGGAGCACGAAGTCGGAGCGGACGCCCTCGACGGCGCTGGCCCGGTTGATGCACAGCGAGGCGTCGAGCCGTGGCTGGATCAGGTGCCCGGAGCCGGCGAGGAACGTGAGGTCACAGCCCCCGAAGCCGTAGATCCCCACCTTGCGCTTGGCCCGGATGTTGCCCACGTACAGGTTGGTGCGGTACAGCGCCTTGCCCCGCTGCATCCGCACCGTGTTGCGCATCTTGCGCAGCTTCTCCTCCGGGCCGCTGAGCCGCCCGAACATCTTGCGGACGATCTTGAGCGAGATGGGGTTGGTGGGGGGCCCGTTGTTGATAGGTCCGCTCATCGCTCCACCACCCGCAGCCCGACCCGGAAGTGCGGGGTCAGCTCGTCGGTATCGCTCGGATCGAGGTCGGGACGGGCCCCCACCACCGCCACCGGGTCGCCCACCGAGACATCGGTGGTGGGTGACACCACGAGCAGGTGGCCGGCGTCTCCAGCAACCACGCCGAGGGTCATCACCCTTGTCTTCATCTTGACGTCCCTGGTGGCGCCCAGGTTGGCGGCAAGCCCACCGAACTCGATGTCGAACAGGACGTCCCCGGGACCGACGGCGTCTCCGGTCCGCTTGTACCAGCGGGTGATCGAACCCGACTGGGTGCGGCGGTCGTAGCGGGGGATCACCAGCAGCGCCAGCTCCGAGGTCATCGGGTCGAGCACCCCGAGGGCGTCGATCTGGGCCACCGCCTCCTCGCTGATCTCGTTGGCCGCCTCGGCGCTGTACCGGCCGGGGGCGGTGACGTGGTCGCCGGCGCCCAGCTCGGCCACGATGCGGTCGGCATCGACCACCAGGATCGGGCTGGTCCCCGCCGCCCTGGCCAGGGCGAGGTCGAGGCGCTGGGCCCTGTCGGCGAAGGCGATGGCGCTCTCGATGTCGTCGCCGTCGGGGACGAAGGTGGAGAGGTTGTAGACCACGAGCCGGGTGTCGGCGCCGAGCAGCCCGACCGCGGTCTCCAGGTTGGCTGCGGTGGCCTGCTCGTCGATCGGCCCCACCGGCTGGCACCGCTCGGCCAGCCAGCGCCCCGTCTCCTCGTCGATCGGCTCGCCATCTCCCACTTCGAAGAGCAGCCCGGAATCGAGGTGGCGGTACACGGCGGTCGACAGCTCGGCGACCAGGGAGATGGCCGCCACCTTGGCCGACCGGAAGGCGGTGCTGGTGGCGGCGGCCAGCCACCGGGCGGCGCCGACCGGCACGTCTCCGGGGATCTCGCGGTCGCCACGCAGCCGCTGGACGAGAACGTCGGTGCGGAGCCTCGGCTCGACGGTCACCGCGACCGGGTCCCCGGTGCGGGTGGCGAGCAGCCCGGGCCGGCCGATCGAGTCGATCACATCCGGGCTGTCGGTGAGCACGATGCCGATGAGGCCGGCATCGGAAGCTGGCGCGGTCGCCATGAACCCCCCAATGGAACGTCGCGGTACAGCCGGG
>JBPCMS010000030.1:0-16388 GCA_051002015.1 Acidimicrobiia bacterium | reverse complement strand
TCCTCGGCCAGCGGGGCGTTGGCCTGGGCGATGACGTGGCCCTCCTCCTCGGAGGCGGTGAGGTACTCGACCTCATCGGTCACCCTGCCGGCGCGCACCTTGCGGTACGGGGTGGCGATGAATCCGTACTGGTTGACCTTGGCGTAGCTGGCGAGCGAGCCGATCAGACCGATGTTCGGGCCCTCCGGGGTCTCGATCGGGCACATCCGCCCGTAGTGGGACGGGTGCACGTCCCGCACCTCGAACCCGGCCCGCTCCCGCGACAGCCCGCCAGGGCCCAGCGCCGACAGACGCCTGCGGTGGGTGAGGCTGGCCAGCGGGTTGGGCTGGTCCATGAACTGGCTGAGCTGGCTGGTCCCGAAGAACTCCTTGATCGAGGCAACCACGGGCCGGATGTTGATCAGGCTCTGCGGGGTGATCGCCTCGGGATCCTGGGTGGTCATACGCTCGCGCACCACCCGCTCCAGGCGGCTCAGCCCGACCCTGATCTGGTTCTGGATCAACTCGCCGACGGTGCGGACCCGCCGGTTGGCGAAGTTGTCGATGTCGTCCTCGCGATGCCCGGGCACACCCTGGTGGAGGGCGATCAGGTAGCCGATCGTCCCCAGCACGTCGTCGGTGCTGAGAAGACCGTGCTGATCGGGTCGGTAGTCATCGAGCCGCAGCGGCTGCCGCCCGAGCTTCTGGTCCAGCTTGTAGCGGCCCACCTGGGTGAGGTCGTAGCGCTTCGAGTTGAAGAACAGCGTCTGGATGAGGCTGCGGGCCGAGTCGACCGTGGTCAGCTCGCCCGGGCGGAGCTTGCGGTACAGATCGAGCAGCGCCTCCTCCCTGGTGGAGGTGGGGTCCTTCTCGAGGGTGTTGGCGATCAGCGGTGAGCCGTCGAACAGGGCGAGGATGTCCTCGTCGCTCTCGGCCAACCCGAGGGCGCGCAGGAATGTGGTGACGTACTGGCGACGCTTTCGGTCGACCCTGACCCCGACCGTGTCCTTCTTGTCGATGTCGAACTCGAGCCAGGCACCGCGCCCCGGGATGACCTTGGCGGCGAAGACGTCCTTGTCCGAGGTCTTGTCGATGGTGCGGTCGAAGTAGACACCGGGTGAGCGGACCAGCTGGCTGACCACGACCCGCTCGGTGCCGTTGATGACGAAGGTTCCGTTCGGGGTCATCATCGGGAAGTCGCCGAGGAAGACCTTCTGCTCCTTGATCTCACCGGTCTCCCGGTTGATGAAGCGGGCCTTGACGAAGAGCGGCTGGCAGTAGTTCTCGTCCTGCTCCTTCGCCTCCTCGATGGTGCGTGGCGGCTCGTCGAACCAATGCTCGGCGAACTCGAGACCGAGGTTGCCGGTGAAGTCCTCGATGGGGGACACCTCGGAGAAGATCTGCTTCATCCCCTTCGCCAGGAACCACGAGAAGGAGTCGTGCTGCACGGAGAGCAGGCTGGGCAGCGGTTGCACCTCCGGGATCTTGGCGAACGAAAGTCGTGGGGTGCGCGCACGGTCAGCCAAGAGCGGATTCCTCCTGTGGACGGTCGAAGATCAGGGCGGGCGGCGTGGTCAGAACGGGTGGCGGGGCGGGCTTAGCGTGGATGCTGCTGCACGACCGAAAGGCCAGGATAGCACATGGCTACCCCGGCTCCTGACGGTGGGAGTCGCAATGAAGCGTTCAACTGGTCGATCGACGATACACCGGCCGCCCGGGTGGTGTCAAGGGTTCGGCAGGGCCGATGCCCCTTGCCGAACACCCGACTGCGACTCCCCGAGCCGCCCGGATGCCCAGCGACGGCTCGGGGTTGGTGCTATTTGAGCTCGACGGTGGCGCCGACGCCCTCGAGGGCCGCCTTCGCCTTCTCGGCGGTCTCCTTGTCGACGCCCTCGAGTACCGGCCTCGGGGCCCCGTCGACCAGGTCCTTGGCGTCCTTGAGCCCCAGGCTGGTCAGCCCGCGGACCTCCTTGATCACCTGGATCTTCTGGTCGCCGACGGCGGCGAGGACGACGTCGAACTCGTCCTTCTCCTCCTCGGCGGCGGCGGCGGCGTCACCACCACCGGCGGCGGGAGCGGCCACGGCCATCGGAGCGGCGGCGGTCACGTCGAAATGCTCCTCGAACGCCTTCACGAACTCGGAGAGCTCGAGCACGGTCATGCTGTCGAAGATGCTCAACAGCTCATCGGTGGATGGGGTGGCCATCACTTCTCCTCCTCGGCCTGGTCGGCCGTCTCGTCCTTGTCAGTGATCTCAGCCTTGATTTCAGCGATCTCTTCTGTGGTGTCGTCCGCGGTGGCCCCAACGACCTCTTCGGGCTCCTCGGCAACCTCGGCGGCGGCGGTGGCCCCGGCGACCTCGGCGGTGCCTTCAGCGGCCTCGGCGGTGTCCTCGGGGACCTCGGGGACCTCGGGGACCTCGCCGGCCGTGGCGGCAGCGGCTTCGGCGGCGTCGGCGTCTTCCGCAACCTCGGCCGCGGTGGTGGCCTCGCCAACCTCGGCGGACTCCTCGACAGCCTCAACCGCGGCGGTGTCCTCACCGGCCCCGGCGTCGTCGCCGGCGCCTTCAGCAGCGGCGGCGTCCTCGGCAGCGGCGGCGTCCTCGGCTTCGGCGGCGTCCTCCGCTTCGGCGGCGTCCTCCGCTTCGGCGGCGTCCTCGGCTTCGGCGGCGTCCTCGGCTTCGGCGGCGTCCTCGGCTTCGGCGGCGTCCTCGGCTTCGGCGGCGTCCTCGTCGGCGACCTCCGCCGAGACGGTGGCCTCGTCCGGCTTGTCGGCGGCGGTGTCGATGCCGACAAGCCGGTCGAGCAGCTGCTGAAACATCGTCGCCGCTCCCCGGGGGAGGGCGGCGAGCAGCCCGGCCATCGCCGACGCCGGCGCCTGGAACAGACCGGCAAGCTTGGCGAGCAGCACCGGACGCGGCTCGATCTCGGCCAGCTCCCTGATGCGCTCGGCGCTGAGCACGGTGGTGCCCAGCAGACCGCCCTTGATGGTGAAGACCTCGTTGGCCGCCGCAAAGTCCTTGAGAACCTTGGCGGCGGCGACGGCGTCACCGTCTGCAAAGGTGAGCCCGGTCGGGCCCATCAGCATGGCACCGAGCCCCTCGAGCTCGAGCTCGGCCGCCGCCCGCCGCGCCAGGGTCATCTTCACCACCTGGAACTCGGCGTCCTTCGCTCGCAGACCGCGCCGGAGCGCCTGCTGCGCCTTCACCGACAGCCCGGCGTACTCGGCGAGGAACACCGCCTGCGCACCGGACAACCGATCCTTGATCTCGCTGACCGCCGCAACCTTCTCGGGTCTCGGCATGCCCACTTCCTTCTCTCGTTTCGGCGCATCCCCACCGGGCCCCCGACAAGAGAAGAGCTCCCGGGCGAGCAGCGCGGGAGCCAGGACGAACCGCCGTTGGCGGATGATGGCGACCTGCGCCGGCGTCGCGTCTGCGAGCTCATGCCCGATGGGCACCTGCGGTCTTGGGTCTATCGGTTGTGCGGCAGGATCGTAGACCCTGCGGTGCTCGCTCACAAGACGACGCCCATGGCCGGCCGGGTGGCGGATGCGGGCGAGGGGGCTGCGCGAGTGAGCCCCCGGGAAGGGGGGCTCACTTCGAGGTACGGGGATCGCGCCCCGGAGGGCGTCGCTCTTGAGGATTCGGGCAGACGGCGGGCCAGGAAGCCATCTGCTCGTTCCACATGTGGCGACCAGGGTAGGGGCTGGTCATCGATGCCTCATGTGACCGAAGGACAGCCCTCTCGACGGTGGTGGATCGTCAAGTCCGGTCGCACGATCCCCGTGATCTGTCAACCTCTGCATTGTAGCGTCGGGGCACGGCTCCCGGTCAAGTGACATTTTCCTGACCACACCGCTCCAACCGGGCTCCGACCGGCGGCTCCCGGCTCACCACACGTCAGCGCAGCGACTTCACCAGGTCATCGACCTGGGCCGGATCGAGCCTGACCCCTGGGCCCATCGTCGACGACACCGCCACCCGGCGGATGAACCGGCCCTTGGCCGATGCGGGACGGTTGCGGATCAGCTCGTCGGCGACGGCGGCCAGATTGGCGGCGAGCTGGTCGACCTCGAACGCGACCCGGCCGATGGGGATGTGGACGTTGCCGTAGCGGTCATTGCGGTACTCGACCCTGCCCGCCTTGAACTCGGCGACGGCGGTGCCGATGTCGGCGGTCACCGTCCCCGACTTGGGGTTGGGCATCAGCCCCCGGGGACCGAGGATCGGGCCCAGCTTCCCGACGTGGGGCATCATCGCCGGGGTGGCCAGGGCGAGGTCGAAGTCGAGGGCGCGACCGGCGCCGAGCTCCTCGGCCAGCTCCTTGCCGCCGACGACGTCGGCGCCTGCGGCCTCGGCCGCCTTGGCGTCATCGCTCTCGGCGAACACCAGGATGCGGACGGTCTTGCCGGTGCCGTGGGGCAGCGAGACCGTGCCCCGCACCAGTTGGTCCGCCTTCCTGGCATCGATGCCGAGCTGGAAGACGGCGTCGACCCCCTCGACGAACTTGGCGTGCGCCATCGACTTGACCAGCTCGAGGCCGTCGGCGGGCGGGTGCAGGGTCAGCTTGTCGTAGCGACGAGCCGCTTCGGTCTGCGCCTTGGTGAGTCGTGCCATGGTTGCTCCTTGGTGGTTTGGCGGGGCGGCCCGCCCCTCCCACGGTGACGCCCGGTCCATAGGGGCGCGGTTGCCTCTTTCACCCGTTGACGGTGATCCCCATCGAACGGGCGGTGCCCTCGACGATCCTCATCGCCGCCTCGACGTCGTTGGCGTTGAGGTCGGGCATCTTGGTCTCGGCGATCTGCCGGACCTGATCCTTGGTGACCGAGGCCACCTTCACCTTGTGGGGCTCGGCCGAGCCCTTCTCGACCCGAGCCGCCTGGCGGAGCATGACCGCCGCCGGCGGGGTCTTGGTGATGAAGGTGAAGCTGCGGTCCTCGTACACCGAGACCTCGACGGGGACGATGGTTCCCGTCTGGCTCGACGTTGCCT
This sequence comes from Acidimicrobiia bacterium, assembly GCA_051002015.1. GTDB lineage: Bacteria > Actinomycetota > Acidimicrobiia > Spongiisociales > UBA5794 > JACDBE01. The sequence goes on along the minus strand of JBPCMS010000030.1, from coordinate 11,416 downwards.
CGTTGTATGCCCTGACGAACTCCATGATGTTGACCCCGTGCTGACCGAGGGCAGGCCCGACAGGTGGGGCCGGGCTCGCCTGCCCGGCGGGGATCTGCAGCTTGAGCACGGTTACCAGCCGTTTGCGGCCCATCGAAAACCTCGCTTAGAACTTGAGGATCTGCTCGAAGTTGAGCTCGACCGGTGTCTCCCGGCCGAAGATGTCGACGAGGACGGTGACCTTTGACTGGTCGACGTTGATGTTCTCGATGACGCCGTTGAAGTCGGCGAAGGGGCCCTCGACGACGCGGACGGTCTCGCCGACCTCCCACGCCGGCTTGAACCTGGGCTCCTTCTTTTCCTCCTCGTCCTTGCGGACCCCGAGGATGCGCTCGACCTCGCGCCGGCTCAGCGGGGTGGGCTTGGAGCCCGACCCGACGAAGCCGGTGACACCGGGGGTGTTCCTGACGGCGTACCAGGTGTCGTCGTCCATGAAGAGCCGGACCAGGATGTACCCGGGGAACTTCTTGCGGAGGACGTTGACCTTCTTGCCGCCCTTGAACTCGATGACCTCCTCGAGGGGGATCACCACGTCGAAGACCTTGTCCTCGAGGTGCATCGACTTCACCCGGGTCGCCAGGTTGGCCTGGACCTTGTTCTCGTAGCCCGAGTACGAATGGACCACGTACCACGACCCGGGCAGGTCGTACGGGCTGGCCGGGGTCTGGTCGACCGGCTCGGCGATCTCGACGACGGTCTCCTCGACGGCCGCGGTGGGCGCGTCGTCATGGACGGTGGAGGTGTCGTTGCCGGTCATGATCAGGCGACGCGGAGGATCTCGAGGACTGCCGTCTTGAAGGCGAAGTCGAGACCGAACGTGTAGAGGCCGACGATCACCGTCACCAGGAGCACCACCACGGTGTAGGTGATGGTCTGGTCGCCGGTGGGCCAGGCCACCCGCTTCATCTCCTGGCGAACCTCGCGCAGGTACTGGCGGAAGCCGACCCGCTCCCTGGAACGGGGCTTGGGGCCCTCCGCCCGGCGTCTGCGGGCTCGCTCCTCATCCTTCTCCTGGATGCGGCGCAACTCTCGGTTCACGACGAAGATCCTCCTCGGACCTTGGCAATCCTGGAAAACGCAGGGGTGGCGGGACTCGAACCCACAACCTCCGGTTTTGGAGACCGGCGCTCTGCCAATTAGAGCTACACCCCTCCGGAGCCGTAGCTCGGGCGCGGGAGTATATGAGCCGGCCGCCGACAGTGTAAACCCCCCGGCGGGGTCTCCGGCCGAGGATCGGGCCGCTACGGGCCTGGCTGGTCCGGCGTTCGGCGCCGCAGCCGGCGCACGGATGCCAGCATGGCGGGGTGAGCGACTTCGTGACCCCGGGAGGCCTCCGGGTCGATCCCGCCGCCCTGACCTGGGCGGTGTCCCGCAGCGGTGGGCCTGGCGGCCAGCACGCCAACACCAGCGACACCGCGGTGACGGTGACCGTCGATGTCGTCGCCGCCGGCCTGCCCTCGCCGGTGCAGGAGCGCATCGTCACCGTCCTCGGCGATACGGTGACCGCCCGCGCCTCCGACACCCGCTCGCAGTGGCGCAACCGGCAGCTCGCCTGGCAGCGGCTCGCCCTGCGTCTCGACGCCGCCGCCACCCCACCGCGGCGCCGTCGCCCCACCGCTCCGAGCAGGGCGGCGCGGGAGAGGCGGCTGGCGGACAAGCGCAGGCGCAGCGAGACCAAGCGGACCCGGCGGCCTGGGTGGGACCAGGACGGCTGAGCCCGGGGCTCATCCCCGAGTGGTGGCGCCGCTCAGCCTCGCCCGGTGGCGCGGGCCATGACGAGTGCGACCAAACCCCGTAAGGCCTTCCGGCGCGGCGGGGAAGGCTCGAGCGGCAGGGTGGCGATGACCTTGGCGGCGAGTCTGTGGGCGTCCATTGCGACCTCCTATCCGAGATCAGATCCACGGATCGCCGTCTGGATACTTATGGAACCTGAGGTTCCTGCATGTCAGGGTGACACGCGATCCGCTGAAGCTCGTCGGACGGCGGGGGCTCTTGCCCAACCTAAGGGTCCCCGTACCGCTGGCGAGTGCCAATCCGCTGAGGTTCGACGACGACAACCGCGACGACGGGATACGACGTCAGGTGGCGCTCTCGCCTCGGACCTGCGCCGTCGCCGTCACCAGGTCGGTCTGGCCGCGGCGGAGCGCAAGGGTCACCGGGGTGATGCCGTCGGCGGTGGTCGGGCCGGGAACGGCCTCGATCCGGGCGACCTCACCCGGGGCGAGCGGCGCCCGGAAGCGCACCTTGAGGTCGGCGATGGGATCGGTGCGCATCCCGCCTGCGGCGGCGGCCTGGATCAGCCACGAGGCCATCAGCAGACCGTGCACCACGATGCCGTCCAGCCCTGCGGCACGGGCGGCCTGGTGATCGAAATGGATGGGGTTGAAGTCGCCGGACGCGGCCGCGTACCTCACCAGGTCGAGCCTGCTGGCTCCCCGCTCGGTTACCGTACCCCTGTCTGCCGGGATCGACCCTGCGGTGACCTCGGGCTCCCTCTGATCGGGTCCGGGCTCGGCGGCGGGTCTGGAACCCATCAGGAAGGTCGACCACGACGACACCAGGGGCTCACCGTCCGAGCTCGTCACGACCTCGAAGCCGACGAAGCTGATCCCGCCCCGGCTGCGCACCTTGCCCACCACCGCTTCGACCACCACGGCGCTGTCGATGGTCAGCGGTCGGTGCCAGACGAACCGCTGGTCCGTGTGGACCAGCACCCGGGTGTTCTCCCCCACCTCCGGTGACTGGATGAAGCTGGGGGCAACGGCGAACAGCAGGGCGGCGGCGTACCCGGGTGGAGCGGCGGCCCGCCATCGCTCCGGATCGTCGCCGGTGACGTCGACGAACTTCGCCACTCGGTCGGCGGTGATGCGAGCCGACACCGGGCCGTAGGTACGACCGATCAGCGCTTCGAGCGACATGGCCGGTCAGGCTAACTGCGGGGCAGCCACGCATTTTTCTTAGGATGGAAACGCGTCACGGGTGACGCGTTCTGATCCTAAGAAACGATCGCCACCTCGGGCTCGGCGGGATCGAGGAAGCGGGCAAGGGCTTCCGCCTCGGTGGTGACGGCGGCCGACACACCTTTGGCGAGCTTGGACGACGGGTGGATCACCAGGGTCGACGCCTCGCGGTGGGTGACGTGCTGCCACCAGCCGGAGATCATCCCGTCGACCAGCACCATCCCGTAGTGGGGGCCGGGCTTGGCCGGGAGATCGAGGTGGAGATCGTCGGGGATGACCCTGCTGCGGTCGGCGTGGGAGAGGAACAGGTTGTCGTAATCGTAGAGGAGCCGCACCGGGGCCTCGACCTCCGGGGACGGCCGGGCGGCGTCGGGCAGGTCGAACAGCTCCCGCCCCCTCTCGTCGACGAAGCCGACCAGGGCGGCCCGGTGCCGGTCGATGACCTCGGCCAGGCGGGTCAGCCCGCACCAGGCCTGGATGTCCGACGGTGGCAGGCCCGAAGGCGGCCAGGTAGCGGAGAACCATCGCATCGGGGTCGGTGCTCCCGCCCAGCGGTCGACCCAACCACGCTTCGGCCGAGGTGTGCCGCGCCTGCCCGCTCCGCCGCCACAACCCGCGCGGCGGCACCTGGACGAGGGCGACCTTCCCCCGCACCACCATGCTCATGGCGAACGGGTCGTGGTCGGGCCAGGTCTCGTGGAGCCGCGCTCCGAGTGCGCTGAAGGTCATCGGCTCCGCATCGACCAACGCCCTTCCGGCGGTGGCGACCGCCTCGATGTCGACATCGACCAGCCGCTTCCCGAAGCTCCCTTGGAGCATGCGGTCGTGGACCACCTGCACGACGGGGCGGAAGGCGAGGGCGTCGTCGGCGGTGACCAGGTGGATGGTCCCCCGCATCAGCGAGATGCGGGCCAGAGTCCGCTCGGCCAGCGGTGCAGACAGCTCTTCGGGGTCGAACCCGGCCAGCCGTCCCCACAACCCGGTGTACCAGGTCGTCGTGGTCTGCGCCTGGAGCCCGGCCAGGTGGTGGACCGCCTCGAGCGGGCTGATGACGGCACGCTCCAGCAGCAACTGTCGGGCCAGCGTTGCCCTGTTGAGGGCGCGCCTGGTGAGCAGCGGTCCGGAAGCCATGAGAGGGCGAGGCTACCGCCGACGGCGGGAAGCCGTCGCCCGACCGGGAGACATCGTGCTTCAGGCGGGCTCGGGATTCCCGACGACGTGGGTGACGGGCAGGTCGTGACGCTTGCGGATCTTGTCGGGCAGCCCTCGCTTGAGCCACCGGGAGGTCCCCTCCGGCAGCGTCGACACGATGACCTCATCCACGTCGTGGCGGTGCAGGGCGTCGTTGACCGCCAACGCTGGATTGCCATCACCCACCTCGCCGGTGACCATTGCACCCGCGCCCGACATCCGCTCCAGAGCCCTCTCCAGTTGGGCCGCGGCGATCGAGCGGGCACTCCCCTCGGTCCAGGTGAGATGCTCGCGGGGCGGGGTGGCGGGTACCACAAGGTGGAACTGGACAGGCCCCGACCGCATCACCCCCTGGATGTGCTCCAGCAGCTCCCTACTGCCGAGGGTCTGGTTGGCGACCACCAGGTAGGTTCGCATGGTCCTCCTTTGCGAACGGAAGTCCTCCACCCATCATCTCCCCCCGGGCGCTCCGGCGCAACCCCAGGCGACGCCCGACCTCCTCCTCGTACCGGGGTCGGGTCGCCCAAAGAGGAGGAGCCGCCCACAGGGGGCGGCTCCTCCTCGGTCGATCTCCACAGCTGCGGCCTCAGCGGGTCTCGCGATGCGGGGTGTGGATGCGACACCAACGGCAGTACTTCTTCAGCTCCAGCCGCTCCCGGGTGTTCGCCTTGTTCTTCGTGGTCACGTAGTTGCGACGCTTGCACGTCTCGCAGGCGAGGGTGATGGGCGGACGCTTGTCGCTTGCCATGGTGTCCTCGGTTACCGGTGCTACTTGTTGATCTTGACCACACGGCCGGCGCCAACGGTGCGACCACCCTCACGGATGGCGAACCGCAGGCCCTCGTCCATGGCGATCGGGTTGATCAACTCGACCTTCATCTCGGTGTTGTCGCCGGGCATGACCATCTCGGTCCCCTCGGGCAGCTTCACCGAGCCGGTCACGTCCGTGGTGCGGAAGTAGAACTGGGGGCGGTACCCGTCGAAGAACGGGTTCTGCCGGCCACCCTCCTCCTTGGTGAGGACGTACACCTGGGCATCGAAGTCGGTGTGCGGGGTGATCGAACCGGGGGCGGCGACCACCTGGCCGCGCTCCACCTCGTCCTTGCCGACGCCGCGCAGCAGCAGACCGACGTTGTCACCGGCCCGGGCCTCGTCGAGCAGCTTGCGGAACATCTCCACACCGGTGACGGTGGTCTTCTTGACGGGGCGGATCCCGATGATCTCGACCTCGGTGCCGGTGGTGAGCATGCCCTGCTCCACCCGCCCGGTGACCACGGTGCCGCGGCCGGTGATCGAGAACACGTCCTCGATCGGCATCAGGAACGGCTTGTCGGTCTCCCGCACCGGCTGCTCGATGTACTCGTCGACGGCGGCCATCAGCTCCATGACCTGATCGCCGGCGGCCCCGTCGCCGTCGAGCGCCTTGAGCGCCGAGCCACGGACCACGGGTACGTCGTCACCGGGGAACTCGTACTCGCTGAGCAGGTCGCGCACCTCGAGCTCGACCAGGTCGAGTAGCTCCTCGTCGTCGACCATGTCGACCTTGTTGAGGAACACCACGATCTTGGGGACGCCCACCTGGCGGGCGAGCAGCACGTGCTCCCTGGTCTGCGGCATCGGGCCGTCGGCGGCCGAGACCACCAGGATGGCGCCGTCCACCTGGGCGGCACCGGTGATCATGTTCTTGATGTAGTCGGCGTGACCGGGCATGTCGACGTGGGCGTAGTGCCGGTTCTCGGTCTCGTACTCGACGTGGGCGATGGCGATGGTGATGCCGCGCTCGCGCTCTTCCGGCGCCTTGTCGATCTGATCGAATGCGGTGAACTTGGTGGAACCGCCTACCCGCTCGGCGAGGACCTTGGTGATGGCCGCGGTCAAGGTCGTCTTGCCATGGTCGATGTGACCCATCGTCCCCACATTGACGTGCGGCTTGGTCCTCTCGAATTTCGCCTTGCCCATGCCTGGTGCTCCTCTTTGCAGCGTTCTGCTGTTCTCGGTTGTGCTGTCTTCTGCGTGCGTAGCGGCGGGCGGACTTGAACCGCCGACCTCTCGATTATGAGTCGAGCGCTCTTACCGACTGAGCTACGCCGCCGCGGCGCGCGGTCGTGCGCGCTAGCCCTCCCCCTCCGCGATCGCGCAGAGCGGGTAGCGGCGAGAGGATAGCAAGACGATCGGGAGTGATCGTCCGAGCCCCCTCCGGGATTTGAACCCGGGACCCCTTCCTTACCATGGAAGTGCTCTGCCACTGAGCTAAGGGGGCACTGCTTCGGCCTGGCGGCCCCCCAGGCTAGAGCACTTCCATGGCCCATGGCTGTGACATCGGCGGCCTCACCCGGCCGCTGCTCTGCCACTGAGCCAAGGGGGCACTGCTTCGGCCTGGCGGCCCCCAAGGATAGGCCATCGGGGCCGAGCGCTATCCTCGGGGCTATCCAGCCGGGATGCCCGAGCGGCCAAAGGGAGCAGACTGTAAATCTGCCGGCATTCGCCTACGGAGGTTCGAATCCTTCTCCCGGCACCCCGAGAGCGCCCCCGCAGCCAAGCGGTGGCGTCGCCCGTCAGCGGATTCCGCTGGCCATCTCCTCCAGCCGCGCCACCCGATCGGCGATGGGCGGGTGGGTGGCGAACATCTTGGCGATGCCACCGCCCCTGCCGCCGCCGAACGCCATGAGCGGATCGGCGATGAAGAGCTGCGATACCGCCGGGTTGACCGGCATGGCGATGTTCCTCGTCCCCGCGTCGAGCTTGGCGAGGGCACTGGCCAGGGCGAGCGGGGACCCGGTGATCTCGGCGCCGGAGCGGTCGGCCTGGTACTCCCGCGCCCTGGAGATCCCCATCTGGATCAGCATCGCCGCTAGCGGCGCCACGATCAGCGCCACCAGACCGACGATGGCCCCCAGCGGGTTGTTGCTCTCCCGGTCCCGGCCGCCCATCCCGCCGAACATCATCATCCGGGTGAGGAAGGTCAGGGCGGCACCGATGGTGGCGGCGATCGTCGAGATCAGGATGTCCCGGTTCTTGACGTGGGACAGCTCATGGGCGAGTACCCCCTCCAACTCCTGGGGGGTCATCAGCTCGAGGATCCCCCTGGTGACGGCGACGGCGGCGTGTCTGGGATTGCGTCCGGTGGCGAATGCGTTGGGCTGGCCCTGCTCGATGACGTAGAGGCGGGGCATCGGCATCCCCTCCCGAGCGGCCAACGACGACACGATCTGCTCGACCTGGGGCAGCGTTCCCGGCTCGATCGGCTTGGCCCGAGCCGAGGCCAGCGCCAACCGGTCGGAGAAGAAGTACATGGCGAAGTTGAACAGCACGGCGATGACCAGGGCGATGGCGGCCCCCTGCGTGCCGTTGAGCAACCCACCCACGACGACGAAGAGCCCGCCGAGGAGACCGAGCAGGCCGGCGGTCTTGAGGTTGTTCGACATGGGACAATCGTACCGCCAGCCGTTCGCCTATCTCGGTGCCCGACGGCGTCGCCGGCCGTGGCCGCCCGGGCAGCACCCCACCCCCGCCGACTAACCTCGGCGACGACGGAGCGAAACACCCGCCGGCGCGGGCAGCTGGGGTCGGTCGACCGGTTGACGGTCGGATGGTCCCTGCCAGACTGCGCAGGAAGGGGGATTCCACCGGGTGAGACGGACTGCCGTCCTGCTTGTCGCGCTGGCGACATGGATGTCGTCGGGCTTCGCCGCGTCTGCAGCACCGTACGTGCCCCCCGATGCGCTTGCCGCCGTTGCCGGGAGCAAGACGGCCGCCGTTCATCTGGTGCTGCTCGCCTCGGACCCCGTGGCCGCATACGACGGCGGGATCGACGGCTTCGCCGCCACCAGACCGGCCGCAGGGACCAGGCTCGACGCCTCGACGCCGGCGGCATCGGCCTATGCCGACGCCCTGCGCCGGGAGCATGTGGCGGCACTCGACGCCGCCGGCGTCGCCGCTACGGCCAAGCTGTACGACTACACGGTCGCCGTCAACGGCTTCGCCGCCCGACTCACCGCGGTCGAAGCCGCCGCCCTGGCCGCCCTCCCCGAGGTCCTCGCCGTGATCCCCGACCAGATCCGGCGACCCGCCACCGACTCGTCGGCCGGCTACCTCGAGCTCGACAGCCAGCAGGGCGCCTGGTCCACCGGGTACACCGGCGAGGGCGTGGTGGTCGGGGTCATCGACACTGGCATCTGGCCCGAGCACCCCAGCTTCGCCGGCGACACCTACCGCGGCCGTCCCGACGGGTTCACCCCCAGCGGCTGCGACTTTGGCGGCACCGCCTTCAACCCAGCCGACGCCGCCTTCGACTGCGGCGGCAAGGTGGTCACGGCCCGCGCCTTCGGGGCGGCGATCCACGGGGGCACCGGCGACGGTCTCGCCACCGGCGAGTTCCTCTCCGCCCGCGACGCCGACGGGCACGGCAGCCATGTGGCGGCGACCGCCGCAGGCAACGGCGACATGCAGGCGTCGGTGCTCGGTGCGGCCTGGGGCACGGTGTCGGGCATCGCCCCCAGGGCACGCCTCGCCGTGTACAAGGCGTGCTGGGCGACAACCGCCGGGGAGAGCAGGTGCTCGAGCGCCGACCTGGTTGCCGCCATCGATCAGGCCGTCGCCGACGGGGTCGACGTGATCAACTACTCGGTCGGCTCGGGCTCTACCGCCTTCGGGGCCGACGAGCTGGCCTTTCTCTTCGCCGCCGCCGCCGGCGTGCTGGTGGCGACCCCGGCGGGCAACGGGGGCCCGGGGGCGACCACCATCTCCTCCCCCGCCACCGCCCCCTGGGTGACGGCGGTGGGAGCGGCCACTCACGACCGTACCTTCCAGGCCCTGGTCACGCTCGGGGACGGGACCGTGCTCGACGGCGTCAGCGTCACCGGTGGCACCGATGCCAGGCCGCTGATCTCGGGTGAGCGGGCGGGGAACGCCCTGTGTGACCCGGCGCTCGCCTTCACCGTGGACATCACCAGGGCGATCGTGGTGTGCGAACGGGGCGGTGTGTCCCGCGTCGCCAAGGGCCAGGCGGTGAACGAGCAGGGCGGTTCGGGGATGATCCTGGTCAACACCCTGTCCGACGAGTCGCTCGACACCGACAACCACTACCGCCCCACGGTGCATCTCCCCGCATCCGCCGCAACCACCATCGATGCCTACCTGGAGGCGGCCGGCCCCGAGGCGACCGCCATCCTCAGCGGGGGGGTGCCGGCCGCGGGCGACGGAGGGGTGGTGGCGGCATTCTCGGGACGGGGACCCAACCCACTCAGCCCCGACATCCTCAAGCCCGATCTGGTCGCACCGGGGGTCGACATCCTCGCCGCCACCAGCCCCGATCAGCTTCTCGGTGTGCCCGAACAGACGTTCCGGGCGCTCAGCGGCACCTCGATGGCCGGCGCTCACGTCGCCGGGGTGTTCGCCCTGCTCGCCCAGGCCCATCCAGACTGGTCGCCGGCGATGGCCAAATCGGCGCTGGTCACCGGCACCAGACGGGACGTGTACGCCGAGGACGGCGAGACGCCTGCCGAGGCCTTCACCATGGGCGCCGGCTACCTGTGGCCCGGCCCCAAGGTGTACCAGAGGGGAAGCGCCTTCAACCCCGGGCTGGTGTACGACGCCGGGATCCTCGACTACACCGCCTTCGCCTGCGGGATCGGGCTCGGCTCGCTGTGGGTGTCCGGCACCTGCGCCGGCCTGACCGATCTCGGGTACTCCACCGATCCCAGCGACCTCAACCAGCCGTCGATCGCCGTCGCCGATGTCGCCCGCACCCAGACCGTCACCAGGACGGTTACCTCGGTGGCGGACAAGACCCGGGTGTTCACCGTCGATGTCCGCCAGCCCCCGGGGTTCACCGTCGAGGTCAGCCCGACCACGCTGGCCCTGGCGCCGGGCGAGTCGGCGTCGTTCACGGTGACGATCACCCGTGACCAGGCCGACCTGGCGGCGTGGCGCTTCGGCAGCCTGACCTGGGCCACGGACGGCTACCAGGTGACCAGCCCGATCGCGGTGCGTGCCGACGCCTTCTCCGCCGCCGAGGTGGCTGCCGGTGCCGGGGTCTCGGGTGTCGCCGGCTTCCCCGTCGGGTTCGGGTACACGGGCGAGTACCGGGCGGAGCCGGCCGGTCTGGTGGCACCGGAGATCGCCGAAGCGTCGGTGGAGGCCGACCCGTCCCACGACGTCAACACCGCCCTCGGCACCGGGATCGGGGTGTCGCTACACACCATCGTGGTCACCGACGACACCCGGCTGGTCAGGGTCGCCCTCACCGCCGAGGCCGGTGACCTCGACCTGTACGTGTTCGGGCCCGACGACGGCTTCATCGCCGGGGGCGGCTCGGCCCTATCCTCCGAGCAGATCGACTTCATGCCTTCCGGGGCGGGCACGTACACGGTGGCCGTGCACGGCTTCTCCACCGGCGGCGACTACTCGCTGTCGACCTGGCAGGTGGTCGAAGACGGGGCGACGGACCCGAGCGACGACTCCGATGCGGACGAGGCCGCCGACACGGCCGAGGCCACGGTTCTCGAGGTCATCGATGCCCCGGAGAGTGCGGTCACCGGCGCCCCCGCCGAGGTCGTGGTGACCTGGTCGGGTCTCGAGCCGGACACCCGGTACCTGGGTGTGGTCGAACACCTCGGCCCCGAAGGGACGCTCGGCCGGACGGTGGTGACCGTCGACACCGGGGCTTCTGCGGCGACGGTACCGCCGACCGAGCAGGCCGCCGGCCCCGGGCATCCCGTCCGCTAGGTCGAACCTGAGGTTCCTGGGTGTCGCCACGACACGCGATCCGCTCATGTTGAACCTAATGTTCCTGGGTGTCGCCACGACACCTAACCCGCTGATGTTCAACGAGCGGTGGCCGTTTGCGGCGAACCTAAGGTTCTGCGTACCCCTGGCGAGTACCAATCCGCTGAAGTTCGAGACAGACGCCATCCGCTGAGCAGTCCGCGGAGCAGCCCGGTCAGCCCGCCTGCCGCCACCCGCCCACCTGTGCGACGACGACCCTGAAGTCGCCAAGCCCGCGCGGATGCAGCAGCGTCCCGGCGTCGGTGTGCTCCGCCCTGGTCCTGAGCCGCTCCATCGGGTTCCCGTCGACCGCCAGCGCCCGCTCCTCATCCACCAGCCGGGCAATCACCTCCTTCAGACCCCACCGCTCCAGGAACTCGGCCTGGGTCAGCAGCTCGACAGCGGCGTGGGCCCGTTCCGCCGCCGCCACCACCGCGGAGAAGTTCACGTCCATCGTGATG
>JBPCMS010000029.1:0-7836 GCA_051002015.1 Acidimicrobiia bacterium | reverse complement strand
ATGGATCAGCCGGTCCTGACCCGGTCGAGCCAGCCGGAGAGCACGTCCCAGAACGCCTGGTACTCGTTGCGATGGATGGAGTGGGCGCCGTTGGCGATCATCACGTACTCGAGATGGGGCAGGGCGGTGGCCTCCTCTCCCGCCCTCGACGCTCACCAGGGCTCCCCGAGCCGGGTCGGAGCCGATGATCAGGGTCGGGACGAGATGCCGTGGAGCAGCTTGATCCGGCGATCCCCGTGGACGTAGACGAGCGGCTCGGTCATGCCGAGAGGCGAGACCGGACCATGATGCAGGCGTTGACCACGGCACCGAGGTCGTGCTCGGCGATGAACCGCACCACGGCATCGTCCTCGGCACCGGGCTGCACCCAGACGTTGCGCAGCCCGAGAGCGACGGCCTCCTCCAGCACCCGCAGCGTCTGCGCCGGCGGGACCACGATGTTCACGATGGTGGGGGTCGCCGGCAGCGACGACAGATCGGGGTAGGCCGCATCGCCGTCGACGGTGGCCCTGGTGAGGTTCACCGGATAGACCTCGAAGCCCTTGGCCTTGAGGTCGCGGTAGATGACATACCCATACTTGGCCGGGTTGTCGGTGGCGCCGACGACGGCGACGGTGGTGTCCGGATCGGAGAGCAATTCGGCGAGATCGGTCATACCCGAACGGTAGCGTCACCGGCGGATCTGGTCGGTCGCTTCAGACGGTCTGGTCCGGCGTGTTCTCGCCGGAGGCGTCGGAGCTGTCGCCGCTCACCTTGCCGAGATCCTCGCCGGTGAGGTCGTCGGGATCGGGACTCTCACCGGACCCGTCACCGTGTGCCGGTCCGGGGGCCTCGGCGGAGATGTCGTCGGGGACGGCGCCGATGTACTCGTCGATCTCCCTGAGGGCGGCGACCTGTACCGGGTCGGACGTCTCTCCGACGGCGTCGGCCACCGTCGGCTGGTCGGCGCCAGGCGACGCCTGCGGGCCGAGGTCCCGCCGCAGCGAGGCGACCAGCATCACCCCGCCACCGACGATGAGCAGGATCGGCCACACCCCGCCCCGGTCGAAGGGCCACGGGTCGCTCCTGAACAGGAGGGCGGAGACGGCGCCGACCGTGAAGATCAGGCCAAAGAAGAACGAGATTGCGTCGAAGGGATGTTTCTGCATGATGGACCTTTCTCAGCCCTGGCGGACCACGGCGATGCGACCGACGCCCAGATCGAGCTCGAGGTCGAGGGTCGGCTCTCCGGCCGTCCCCGGGTAGCTCTCGGAGACTGCGGCGACGGAGACATCGAAGCCGCCGTCCTCACGTCCGAACACCTCGACCCTCCCGGCATCGACCGATGCATCGACGCTGACCGACAGATCGGCCGGCACCAGCACCCGCAGCTCGCCGATGCCCTGGTCGACCGAGACCGCGGTGGCCTCGGTGAGGTCGTCGATGTCGGTGAGGTCGAGCACGAAGCTGCCGATTCCGTGCTCGTACTCGGCCTCCAGTTCGGCGACCGCGGCGGGACGGGCCTCCTGCTCGCCCCACGGACCGTCGAGCGGGACACGGACCGTGGTGGCGACGACCAGGATCGGAACCCCGATCAGGCCGACCAGGATCAACCCCCTGGCCCTACCAAAGAACGACCCGACCAGCAGCCCCAGCCCGATCACCAGCATGCCGGCGGAGGCGAAGTGTCTGGCTTCGAGATCGACCGTGCCCAGGTTGCGGAGCAGGGCTAGCACGCCGATGGCGATCAGCATGCATGCCATCGTCAGCCGGCCGAGGTACGAACGGGGTCTGGCAGGTTTGGGAGCCCTCGGTGGCGGAGGCGCGGTCTCGATCGACACCGGCGCCGGCGTCATCGAGAGCGTGCCCGACTCACCCGGATCGCTCCGATCGCCGTACACCTCGGTCACCGATGATGCCCAGTACGGGGAGGACGCCCGGAGCGAGGAACCTTCGGCGGTGTCCGCTCTCGCCGCGGCCGGCACCCCACCAGGAGCACCGGCATCGAACGGCCGATCCGACGTCGGGAACGGTTCCGCCGCCGGACCCGGACCGAGCTCCGGCGGCGGGCCGGCGTCGCCCGGGGCGGGCTTGGTCCCCTGCCCGCGGTAGAGCATGAAGCCGGCGAGGAGCAGCCCGGCGGCGAGCACGAACCGCCCGCTGAAGAGGTCGGCGGCCCCGATCAGGATGGCGGCGGCGAGCACGATCAGGGCGCCGCCCAGCCACCCGGACTTGTTGCTGAGCCCGGAGAGGAAGTCCTCGGCGATGGAGCTCTCGGCCCCCTCCTCGGGGATGGCGACCCACCCCACCAGGTAGAGCAGGACGCCGAGCCCGCCGAAGAACGTGGTGATGATGAAGCCGAGCTGGATCCACGACGAGGACACGTCGAACCGCTTGGCCAACCCCCCGGCGACGCCGCCGAGGATGGCACCTTCCCGGACCCTGGTAAGGCCCTGGGTGAGGGGACGTTGGGGTTGGGTTTCGTTTGTCATGGCCGGATCGTGCGTCATCAACGATATCCACGCCATTGGGGATCTCCCGACGGCGACCCTGAGACCCAAGGGATCGATCAGGGTGATCCCCGGTTGTCGCCCCGGACCCGCTGTGACACCATCGCGGCGACGATGACCACCGCGCCGGCCCCGACCAACTGGACCGAGCTCCGCACCTGGCTGACCAGGAGCACGGACGACCGCGTCCTCACCGGTGTCGCCGGCGGTCTCGGCGCCCGACTCGGCGTCGGCTCGGGGTATGTCCGCGCCGCCTTCTTCGGGCTGGCGCTGACCTGGTTCGGGCTGATCCTGTACCCCGTCCTGTTCTTCGTCTCCGGCGGCACCGCCCCCAGCGCCGACCTGAGACGCGATGAGCTCGACCAGCGGCAGCGGCTGGGGCTGGCCCTGATGTTCGCCGGCGCCATGGTCGCCTTCGGTTCGACCAACCGGTGGCTCGGCGGTCTCACCATCGGCGCCGTCACCCTGATCGCCTTCGGGATCGCCGCGGTGTGGGATCGAAGCTTCGCCGAGGTCGCCGCCGGCGACCAGAACCAGAGTCGGCTTCGCATCATCATGGGAGCGGTGGTGATCATCGCCGGGATGGCGGTGCTGCTGGGCAGCAGCGACAACCTCACCGGGCTGGGACCGGTGGTGCTGGCGGTTGGCATCACCATGGCCGGCCTCATCCTCGTGTTCGGCCCGTGGGCGCTCCGGCTGGCGGCCGACCTCGGCGAGGAGCGCCGGGACCGCATCCGCTCCGAGGAGCGGGCCGAGATGGCCGCCCACCTCCACGACTCTGTGCTGCAGACCTTCGCCATGATCCAGCGGACGGACGATCCCAAGAAGATGACGACTCTGGCCCGCTCCCAGGAACGCGAGCTGCGCTCGTGGCTGTACGGCGCCCGCGGCGGTGAGCAGGGCAGGATGCTGTCCGACGCCCTCGAGGACATGGCGGACCGGGTGGAGCAGGCCACCGACGTGCCGGTGGAGGTGGTCGTGGTCAACGGCCTACCGATGGGGCCGCGCCTCGACGCCGTGGTCGCCGCCACCGGCGAGGCCACCATCAACGCCGCCCGTCACTCGGGGTCGATGAAGGTGTCCGTCTACGCAGAGGTCGACGCCGGGGTGCTCGAGGTGTTCGTCACCGACCAGGGGGTCGGGTTCGACCCGGACGAGGTGCCCCCCGACCGCCACGGGCTGCGCCAGTCGGTGGTGGGCAGGATGACCCGCCACGCCGGCACCGCCGAGATCATCAGCGAACCCGGCGAGGGCACCGAGATCCACCTGACCATGCCCCTGGAGGCGTCGTGACCCCGGTCAGGGTGTTCCTCGTCGACGACCACGCGCTGTTCCTGCGCGGGGTCCGCAGCGAGCTGTCCGACCGGGAGGGGTTCGACATCGTCGGCTCGGCCACCGACGTCGACGACGCCATCGCCTCGATCAGGCGGCTGGTCCCCGACATCGTCCTCGTCGACGTGCACATGCCGGGCGGCGGGGGGCTCAGCGTCATCCGCAACGTCGTCGAGACCCACCCGGATGTCCGCTTCCTGGCGCTGTCGGTGTCGGACGCCCCCGACGACGTCATCGCCATGATCAGGGCAGGGGCCCGCGGGTACGTCACCAAGACCATCGGCGGCGACGAGCTGACCGAGGCGCTAACGCGGACCGGGGACGGCGATGCGGTCTTCTCGCCCCGGCTGGCCGGGTTCGTGCTCGACGCCTTCGCCGGCGCCCTCCCCAGACCCGATGATCCCGAGCTCGACCAGCTCACCCCGCGCGAGCGCGAGGTCCTGCGCCAGATCGCCAGGGGCCACACCTACAAGCAGGTGGCACGCCGGCTGTCGATCTCGGTGAAGACCGTGGAGACCCACGTCTCCGCCGTCCTCCGCAAGCTCCAGCTCTCCAGCCGCCACCAGCTCGCCCGCTGGGCATCCGACCGCCGCATCGTCTAGTCACGGGCCCGGGTGGGTTTGCTTCCCCTCCTCCTGCGGGAGGGGTAGCTACGACCAGCGCCCGGTGGGGCCGGCCAGGGCGTAGGCGACGGCTTGGTCGAAGTCCATGGAACGGCCCTCGCGGTAGGCGGCGCCAAGATCGCCGGTCAGCTCCTCCAACGTCTCGAACTCCAGACCCTGGACCTGGTTCAGGTCGTGGGAGACCAGGTCGGTGCCCGAGGTGATGCGGAGACCGTGGAAGGCACCAGCCAGCCTGACCGCCCTCTGCCGATCGCCCTCTTCAAGCGCCAACCCGGCGATACCGGCGACGAACAGGACCGCAGCCGAGATGTCACGGTGGTCGGCGAACAGGGCCAGACCGTCGCGGAAGTGCCGCCACGCCGCCTCGTGGTCCCCGGCGTTGAGCGAGAGGAAACCAACCTCGTAATAGCTCCACCCGAGCCCGAACTCGTTGCCGGACCGCCGGTAGTAGTCGAGGCTCTCCATGAAATGAAGAACCGCAGCCGGCCGGTCCGTTTCCCGGGCGATCATGATGTTGCCCCGCCCCCAGGCGACGTCGCCCAAGCCGTCGACGTCGTCGAGCATCCGGTAGAGGGCTTCGGCCTCGTCGAGGTACGCCGCGGCCTCGCCTGCCGCCTCGCCGCGCTCCTCGCTCGGACGACTGAACACGCTCGCCAAGGCGGCGTTGTACAGGGCGTTGGCGATCTCCCTGGGATCGCCGAGTCGGCGCTGCATCCCCAGCGCCTCCTCGTACACCCGGCGGCACTCGGCAGTCCTGCCCTGCCACCAGAGGACGCCGCCCAGCGCCTCGAGCGCCTTTGCCCGCAAAGGCGGTTCCCCACCGGGCATGGCGAGCGCCGCCACCACCCGACGTTCTGCCTCGTGGAGATAGCCCCTTGACTGCCAGAACCGCCAGGCGGAGGCGGTGAGACGCAGGGCCAGATCGGTCTCCCCGCCGGCTGTCGCCCAATCCAGCGCCGCCCGCAGGTTGTCGTGGTCGGACTCCACCGTGTCCAGCCAGACTTTACGGTCCTTCCCTCGCAGCCGTGGCGCCGCCGCCTCGACCAGCTCGGTGTAGACGCGCAGGTGTCTGCGCCTGATCTCGTCCTCCTCCCCGGACTCGCCCAGCCGGGCGGCGGCGTACTCCCGGATGACGCGCAGCATGCGGATCCGCGGCTGCCCACCCGCCGTCACCGGGAACAACAGGCTCTGGTCGAGGAGGACGCCGAGCCCCCCGATCACATCGAGTCCGTCGGCTGCCCCGCACACCTGCTCGATCTCCTCGATGCGGCCTCCCGGGGCGAACACCGACAGCCGGGCGAACAGCCGCCGGTGCGGCTCGTCGAGGAGGCTGTGGCTCCAGGCGATGGCCCCCTCGATGGTCCGTTGCCGCTCGGGGAGATCGACCGCCCCGGAACCCAGCATCCTGGCGTCGAGGCGATCGACGATGGTGGCGACGGGGAGCAGGCGGACCTGGGAAGCAACCAGCTCGATGGCGAGCGGGAGACCGTCGAGCCTTCGCACCAGCTCGGCCACCGCCGCCGCGTTCTCGGGGGTCAGCTCGAAGTCGGGACGGACCGCCATCGCCCGCTCGATGAAGAGCTGGACGGAGTCGACGTCGAGCAGTGCGTCGCCTTCGGTCTGGCCGGGCACCGGCAGCGGCTGCACCGGCAGTTCCTGCTCACCGCTGATCCGCAGCAGGCCCCTGGAGGTGACGACGAACCGGGAGCGGGGCGAGGCGCGCACCAGTTCCGCCACCAGCGGGGCGGAAGCGATCACCTGTTCGAAGTTGTCGAGGAGCAGCAGCACCTCCATGGTGGCGAAAAGTTGACGGACGGCGTCCGTCACCGATCCGGAGCCGGGTGGGGCCTGCAGCCCGAGCGAGTCGAGGATCCGCGACGGGACCACCTCGGCGTCGCTAACCGGGGCCAGATCGACGAAGAACACACCGTGGCGGAACGCGGCCCCGAGCTCGGCGCCGATCTGGAGGGCGAGCCTGGTCTTGCCCGTGCCCCCGGGGCCGGTGAGGGTGAGGACCCTGGTGCGCTCGAGCAGACGCAGCGCCTCCGCCAGATCCCGCTCCCTGCCCACGAAGCTGGTCACCAGCATCGGGAGGTTGTTGGGGATGGCGTCGAGGGTGCGGAGGATGGGGAACTCCTCCTCGAGCCCGCCGACGATGAGCTCGAACATCGTCTCGGGCTCGGCGAGATCCTTGAGGCGGTGCTTCCCCAGGTCGCGCAGGGTCAAGTCGTCGGCGATGGCCCGTTCCGCCAGGACCGCCGCCGCCTCGGAGAGCACGGTCTGACCACCGTGGGCGCTGTCGGCGATCCGAGCCGCCCGGTGGACGTCGATGCCGACGTAGTCATCGCCACCGAGGGTCCCGGTCCCGGTGTGGATCCCCATGCGGGCCCGGATCGAGGCGCCCTCCGGCCACGGCTGAGAGGCGAGCGCCCGCTGGGCGTCGGCGGCGGCGGTCACCGCATCGGCGGCGGCGGCGAACACGGCGAAGAACGAATCGCCCTCGGTCTTGACCACGGTCCCGCCCCGCCCCTCGATGGCGGCGCCCAGCAGCCGGTTGTGGGTTTCGAGCAGTCGAGGCCAGTCGTCGCCGGTGGACTGAACGAGGCGGGTCGAGCCCTCGATGTCGGTGAACAGGAAGGTGACGGTCCCGGTGGGGAGATCGAGGGTTCTCATCTGCTGGTCCCGATTCAACCATCCCGACCACCGCCGAACCTCACCGGGCGAGCGGGCCAGGTCGGCACGGGTGTCTCTAGCGGGCCGGCGGCCCCGGCTTTCCCTCGGCGGCGTGGCGTCGCCGGGCGGCCATCCCCGCCAATGCCTCGAACACCACCCGGTGGGCGGCGTTGACGGTGAGGTCGCTGACGTCGTAGGGCGGCGACACCTCGACCACGTCGACTCCGACCACCCGGTGCTGGTGGCAGAGCCGGCGCACCATGCGGAGCAGGTCGGCGGTGACCATCCCGCCCGGCTCCGGGGTTCCGGTCCCCGGCGCATGGGCGGGGTCGAGAACGTCGATGTCGATCGACACGTAGAGCAGCTCCGCCGAAGCCATCGCCTCGGCCACCGCCTCCGCCATCACCGCCTTGAAGCCACGCTCCCAGATCTCCTGCATGGTGTGCCAACGCATGCCCTGGTCGATCATCCAACGGAAGGTCTCCTCGGGCGGCCAGTAGCCGCGCAACCCCACCTGGACGAAGTGGGTCCCGGGGATGGCTCCGGACTCGATCAGCCGGCGCATCGGGGTCCCGTGGCTGGCCAGGTTCCCGTCGACGGTGTCGGCGGTGTCGGCGTGGGCGTCGAAGTGGACCATCCCACCTCGCCGAAGCCGTGGACCTCGGGGACACCAGTTGCCACCCGCCAGGTGATCGAGGGGGCCCCAGAAAGGAACACAG
>JBPCMS010000028.1:0-29616 GCA_051002015.1 Acidimicrobiia bacterium | reverse complement strand
TTCGCCGGGGCTAGAGCCGACCGAGACCGAGCACCGCCGGAAGATCGGCGACCGAGTCGAGCAGGTGGTCGACGGTCTCGGTGGCCGCCTCGTCCGACGAGGTGACCCCGGTGAGCACCAGCGCGGTGGCCCAGCCCATGGCCCGACCCATCTCGATGTCGGTGTCGATCCGGTCGCCCACCACCAGGACAGGGCCGGTCCCGGTGAGCCGGGCAACGGCGTCGAGCATCGGGCGGTGCGGCTTGCCGCACACCTCCGCCTCCACCCCGGTGGCGCGCTCCAGGGCGGCCACGATGGCGCCGGCGCCGGGGACCAATCCCTCGGGGGTCGGGAAGGTGGGATCGACGTTGGTCGCCACCAGCCTGGCCCCGGCGGCGACGGCACGGGTGCCTGCCCGCAGCGTGTCGTAAGTGAAGCCGGGATCGAGACCCACCACGACGGCGTCCGCCTGCTCGGCTCGGGCCGTGGTCCCGATCCCCGCACGCTCCAGGACGGCCCGCAGCGAGTCCGTCCCGATCACCAGGACCGCGGACACCGATCCGGCCAGATGGGCGGCGGTGGCCATGGCGGAGGTGACGACGGTGGCGGGGTCTGCGCCGAACCCGAGCCGCCGCTCGATGTCGGCGGCGACCTCCTCGGGGAGCCGGGAGGCGTTGTTGGTGGCGAACACCATGCCGATCCCGGCCTCGGCGACGAGGCGGAGCGTCTCCGTCGCCCCGGGGATCGGCTCCTCGGCGCGGTACAGCACCCCGTCGAGGTCGAACACGATCGTGCTGAAGTTGCTCAATCCGCCCTTGCCCGGGAAACTGGCGGGCAACGTAGCAGTAGGGATCGGCGATGGAACAGACGATCTTGATCCGGGTCACCGGGATCGACAAGCCGGGGATCACCGCCGGCATCCTCCGTATCCTGGCCCAGGTGGGGGCGGACGTTCTCGACATGGAGCAGGTGGTGGTGCGCGACCGTCTCAATCTCGGTCTGCTCATCTCCGTCGCCGAGGAGCGGGCCCCGCTCAAGGACCTCCTCTTCTTCGGTTGGGAGCGGAGCCTCCACTTCGACTTCGAGGTGGTCGACCCTCCCGAGAACCTCCCCGCCCCCTCACGGTTCGCCGTCACCGTCATCGGCGAACGGCTCGGTCCCGAGGCGCTCGGCGGCGTCGCCGACGCCATCGCCGACGGGGGCGGCAACATCGAGAGGATCGTCCGACTCTCCAACTACCCGGTGATCAGCTACGAGCTGATCGTGATGGGCGGCCACACCGACACCATGCGCAAGGGCCTGCTCGAGGCTTCCAGCCTCCACCGCATCGACATCGCCATGCAGAAGGAGGGTCTGGCTCGACGGGCCACCCGGCTGGTGGTCATCGACATGGACTCCACCCTGATCCGCGACGAGGTCATCGACCTGCTCGCAGACGAGGTGGGCGACGGCGACGAGGTGCGCGGCATCACCGACGACGCCATGAACGGGCGGCTCGACTTCGAGGCCTCGCTGCGCCGCCGGGTGGCCCGGTTGGAGGGAATGGATGTCGCCAGGCTGCAGGCGGTCACCGAGCGCATCCGCTACACCCCCGGGGCACGCACCTTCGCCAGGACCCTGCGCCGGCTCGGCTACCGCACCGCCCTGGTCAGCGGCGGGTTCGACATGTTCGCCGAGGAGGTCCGCCGCCACCTGGGGATCGACCTCGCCTTCGCCAACACCCTGGAGGTGGTCGACGGCCGCCTCACCGGAAGATTGGTCGGTGAGGTGATCGACGGAGCCGCCAAGGCGAGGCTGCTGGAGACCATCGCCGCCGGTGAGGGCATCCCCCTGGAGCAGACCGTGGCGATCGGCGACGGGTCCAACGACCTCGCCATGCTGGCCAAGGCCGGTCTCGGCATCGCCTTCAACGCCAAGCCGATCGTCGACGCCGCCGCAGACACCACCCTCAAGGTCCCATACCTCGACGCCATCCTGTTCGTGCTTGGGATCAGGCGGCAGGACATCGAGGCGGCCGACCGGGCGGACGGCTGACCCGGCTTTCTCGGCTGTCGGCTGTCTCGGGCCGGCCTCAGGCCCGGTCGAACACGGACTGGATCTGGTAGGCGATCCATGCCCGCTGGTCGTCGGTGAGGTTGGACCCGCTGGGGACGCAGAGGCCGTTGCCGAAGATCCGGGTGGAGACCGCACCCCCGATCATCTCGGCGTCTGCGTACAGGGGCTGGAGGTGCATCGGCTTCCAGACCGGTCTGGCCTCGATGTCGAGCGACTCGAGATGGAGCCGCACCGTGTCGCGGTCGATCCCGGCGACGGCGGGGTCGATGGTGAAGGTGGTGAGCCAGAAGGTCGAGCGGCTGTTCGCCCCCTCCGGCATGAAGGCCACCCCGGGCAGGTCGCCGAGGGCCTCGCGGTAGAAGCGGTTGTGCGATCGGCGCCGCTCCACCCGCCGCTCCAGGTCGGCGAGCTGGCTGCGGCCGACGGCGGCGAGCAGGTTGCTGAGCCGGTAGTTGTAACCGATCACCGTGTGCTCGTAGTGGGGTGCAGGGTCGCGGGCCTGGGTGGCCAGGAACCGAGCCCTGCTCGCCGCCTTGGCATCGTCGGTGACCAGAGCGCCGCCCCCGCTGGTGGTGATGATCTTGTTGCCGTTGAACGACAGCGCCGCGCTGTACCCGAACGACCCGGCTCGGCTACCGGCGTGGGTGGCCCCCAGCGCCTCGGCTGCGTCCTCGATGAGGGTTACCTCATGCCGTTCGCAGATGGGCACGATGGCGCTGTAGTCGGCGCACTGACCGTAGAGGTCGACGGTGACCACGGCGGCGTAGGGCCTGCCCTCCGTCTCCGCCCGGGCAAGCGCCTCGGCCAGAAGGTCGGGGTCCATGGCCCAGGTTGCCTCGTCGCTGTCGATGAACACCGGCTCGGCCCCCAGGTACCGCACCGGGTTGGCGCTGGCGACGAAGGTGAGGCTCTGCACCAGCACCCGCGATCCGGGGCCGACCCCTGCCTGCTCCAGGGCGAGGTGGATCGCCCCCGTCCCCGAGGAGAGGGCGACGCCATGGCTCCGACCGGTGGCGGCGGCGAGCTCGGCCTCGAAGGCGTCGACCTCGGGGCCGAGCGGGGCGATCCAGCCGCCTTCGATGGCACGGGCGACGGCAGACTGCTCGGTGCCCGCCATGTCGGGAGGCGACAGGTAGATCCGGCTCATGACGCCACCTCGGCGATCCTGGCACCGAACCGGTCGACAGTGCCGGCGAGCAGCGCAGTTGTCGCCTCGATGCTGCCGAGGCTGACCCGTTCGTCATGGCCGTGGAACAGTTGGAGCATCTCCCCGAAGGTCATGCGGTCGTCGAACAGCCCCACCCCGTAGGCAACGGCACCGCGGCCCCGCATGAACCGGGCGTCGGTGGTCACCGGGATCAGCATCGGGAGCCGGCGCCTCGACCCGGTCAGCGCTTCGGCGGCATCACCGATCGCCTCCCACAGCGGGCCGTCGGCCGGGGAGGCGTTGCCGGGGAAGGTCACCTTGTCGATGATCTCGATCCGGTCATGGCGGGCAGGACCGAGAACCTTGCGCAGGTGGTCATCCACCGTCGATTCGTCCTGGCCGGGCACGATCCTGATGTCGAGGTTGGCCTCGGCTGTGTCGGGGATCACGTTCGACTTGGTCCCGGCGTTGAGGATGGTGGGGGCAACGGTGAGGTGGGTGCAGGCGTGGGCGAAGCGGGCAAGCGCCTCGTCGATCTCGGCCAGCTCGTCGATGGCCCGGTCGAGCCGCTCGGGGTCGACCAGGCGCCCCGCCAGGTCGTCGGGGAACCCGGCCCCTGCGGCGAAGGCTGCCCACTCGTCGCAGACGGCCGCCGGCTCGTCGGCGGCGTCGAGCATGGCGATCGCCGTGACCAGCGAGACCAGGGCGTTGTCCGACCGGTAGGGCTGGCTGGCGTGACCGGGGGTGCCCCTGGTCCGCAGCACCTTCCACGAGGGACCCTTCTCGGCAACGGTCACCGGAAGCCCTCCCCCGCCGGCGACGTGGGGGGTGGCGATCTCGGTGAGCACGTAGTCGGCGGGGAGAAGGTCGGGCCGGTGCTCGGCCAGCCATCCGGCTCCGAGCACACCCCCTGCCTCCTCGTCGGCGACCCCGGCCAGGATGAGGTCGCCGGGGAGCGGGGCGAGCTCTCCCCGGTGGTACCGGGAGAACACCGCCGCCATCGCCGCGGTGACGTTGAGCATGTCGATGGCGCCGCGACCCCAGACAAAGCCGTGGTGGATCTCGGCGCCGAACGGGTCCCTGCTCCATCCCGAGGGGCTCACCGGGACCACGTCGAGGTGGGGCAGCAGCACCAGCGCCGGGCCTCCAGGGGTGGTTCCCGGCACCTTGAACACCACGCTCTGCCGGCCGGGATGGGGCTCGACCACCTCGCCCTCCGCCCCCAGGTAGTGCTGCAGCGTGGCCACGGAGCGGTCCTCATGACCAGAGTCGGGGGTGCCGTCGTTGACGCACTCGTTCCTGATCATGGTCTGGAGCAGCTCGACCACCTCTCCGGTGGGGATCGGAGCGGGCATCACGGTCCCCCGGCGGCGTCGTGGTACATGATGATGAGTCGGGCGGAGAAGCCGTGGGCCTCGAAGAAGTTCTTGGCGTAACGATGCCCGGGGCTCACCCTGGCGTCGAAATGGCGGTGGCCCCGCCCTGTGAAGTCGTCCATGAGCATGTTCAGCATGGCATCACCCACGCCTACCCCGCGCGCCTCGGGGGTGGTATACACCAGCCGGATCACACACACCGGGGCGCCCTCCGCCTGGGGGAGAAGGGGCTCGCTGCGGGCCCAGGCGAAGCCGACGATGACGGCGTCGATCTCGCCGATCACCAGGCGGGAGTCGGGGTCGTCCATGATGGCGGTGACGGCGGCGTTGGCAGGGTCGGGCAACCCGTCGGCGATGGGCCACATGGGGCGCAGTACCGCCTGCTCCCCCACCGCCTCCTCGTACAGGGCGAGGACGGCGGCGAGGTCGTGTGCTGAGGCGGGGCGGCTCACCGGGTGCATGTGGTTGGCGAGCGTAGCGACGGGCCTGGGTCCGTCGCCTGGCGGGGGGATCAGGTCAGGCGGCGCAGTCGCGGCACAGCATCTGCCTGCTGTTGGCCAGCTGGCTGCGCTTGAGCACCAGGAAGCAGTTCGAGCACACGAACTCGTCGGCGCCCCGCTCGGTGCCGGCCTCCCCCTCCATGGCGAGCTCGGCGAGCCGGATGGCGCGCAGCTCGGCGGCCTCGTCGACGATCAGGGTCTCGGACTCCTCGTCGTCGGTGAGCATCTCCAGCTCCTCGGCCTCGAGCTCGTCGAGCGCCTCGTCTGATTCCTCGTCGTCGGCGTCGCTGCCATCGTCGTCGCTGGTGCCGGGGAGGTCGTCGTCGAGCTCGTCGGCGTCATCGTCGTCGTCGACCTCGTCGATGTCCTCGTCGAGGTCGATCTTCGGCTCGGGCTCGATGTCATCGTCCTCATTGTCGTCATCGTCGTCCCACTCGCCGTCCGTCGGCTCGGCGATGGCCTCCTCGATGTCGACCTCTTCGGAGAGATCCTCGAGGATGTCCTGGTCTCGGTCGGTCATGCTGTATCCCCCGGGTGCGGCGGGAGTATATCCGCCAATGTGCCGCCCCAAACAGGGCGACCTTTTCGGTTATTCCCAGCCCGGGACACCGTGGGGGCGGCGCCTTCCGCCGCTCAGATGGCGAAGTCGATGGCGGCCCGAAGGACGTCGATCCGCACCGATCCCCTCCCCACCATCTCGCCGTCCGCCTCGACCGGCCAGCCGTCCGGGACCGTCACGGTGATGCTGGAGGCCCGCCCCCGCTTGACGGAGCGGTGGCGGAGGTGGTTGCCTCCGATGACCCGGGGCATCACCTCGAAGGCGGCCCAGCGCGAGCAGGCGAACACCTCGACCTCGAGCATCCCGTCCTGCAGAGACGCCTGCGGGGCGACGTTGAGACCACCGCCGAAGAACTGGCCGTTGGCCATCACCACGGTGAGCGCCCGCTCCTCGATGCGACGGTTCCCCAGATCAACCGAGACCTCGGCGGGGCCGAAGCGGGCCAGGCTGAGCCAGAAGGCCGTGGTGTAGCGCAGCGGGCCGACCCACGAGGGCATCCGGGCGGCACGTTCAGCCGACCGGGCCACCAGTCCCAGGTTGGCGGCGTTGAGGAACCATCGGGTCCCGAACGACCCCTCCAGCCTGCCAACGTCGCACCGGTAGCGCCGGCCGGCCGCCAGCAGCGAGACCCCACCCTCGACGGTGCGGGGCAGGGCGAAGGTGCGGATGAAGTCGGATCCCGACCCGACCGGGATGATGGCCAGGGTCGGTGGCTCTTCCCATGCGGGGGCCATGAGCCCGTTGAGCACCCAGTGGGCGGTGCCGTCACCGCCGACGGACCCGAAGCGGTGGAACCCCCGCTCCCGCCCCTCTGCCACCAGGTCGACGATGTGCTCCGCCGACCGGGACACGACGATCTCCGCCTGTACCCCGGTGGCGGCAAGCGCCCGATCGAGCCTGGAGCCCACGTCGCCGCTGTTGCCGGCTGCGGGGTTGCGGATGATCCACCAGCTCACGGGAGGGTTCCGGACCCGGGATGCAACGACGCCCCGCCATCCCCGGGCCGGGTAACGGGAGCGGCGCCGGATGGCAGCGGGCCAGGTTGCCCCAGCCGAGCCCTCCCAGTCAACGCCGTCCGGCTCCCGCCCGGCTCTTGCTGTGCCCGGTGGATCACCCCGGACCACCTGCGGTGACAACGCCCCGGTCCACCATGTGGAGGGCGTCGGCGGCGTCGTTGCGCAGCACCGGGAACACGTCACGGACCTGGCGGAGCAGATCCAAGGTCTGCCGGGCGAGCCGGACGAAGTCGCCGGCGGCAGACTCGTCGTCGAACAGGTCCTCCAGGTTCGCCCCCGATGCCCACCGGTGCATTCGCTCCACATAGCCGTCGTCGGGTGGGCGCATCGGCTCGATGCGCAGCCTGGTCTCGTCGGTCACCAGCTCCTCCCCCAACTCGAAGATGGCGTCGACGGCATCGGCGCATCCCGAGGTCGGCATCCCGCCGGGGACGTCGTTGCGGCGGCGCTCGTACACGAACATGGTCAGCACCCCCGCCAGCTCGGCCGGGTCGAGATGGTCGAGGATCCGCTGGTGGACGGTCTCGGCGACCAGCAGATCGAGCTCGTTGTAGACGAAGCGGAGCCGCTCCCCCCGCTCGGTCAGCGACCATCCGATGGTGTACCCGCGGGCGTCGAGCATGGCGAGGGCGGCGCGGAACCGGTCGACCAGATCGTCGCCACCCCGTTCGAGGCTGCGCTCCAGGTTCTCGATGCTTGCCCGCACCTTGGCCGCCTTCTCCAGGTTGGCGAGGTGGTCGACCAGGTCGGGACAGGTGGCGACCGGGTCGGGCGGGGTGTCGGGCCGGGCCACCGGCCCCACCGGCTCGAACTCGGCGAGGAGCCGGCCCACCGCCCGGGTGAACGACTTCTCCTGGGGCCGCCAGGGTTCGGGGAGCACCACCGTCCCCAGCTCCATCGTTGCCGGTGACAGCTCGTCCGCCGCCAGCCTGCGCACCCGGCCGGTCTCGTCCACCACCATCAACCGCGGGTTGGGTCCGTAGCCCCTGGCGAGCAGCACCAGCCGGGTCCCGTCGTGGTGACCGAGCACAGTCCCTTCGATCAGACCCTGGGCGAAGTCACGCATCCGGCGGGACACGTCGACCCGCCGCCCGGCGTACGCCGTAATGTCCCCCCGGTCGCACTGCGCCGCCGCCTCGAGCCGGGCCAATTCCGTGCGGCGCTCCTCGAGCCGGGCCGCCGTCTGGTCCCGCCTGCTCTGGTTGCGGTGCTGGGCGAACGACGCCCGCACCAGCTCCTCCGCCCGCCGGCGGGGATAGGTGGCCACCAGGTTGGCCGTCATGTTGTAGGTCGGGGTGAAGCTGGACACCAGGGGGTGGCTCCCCTGGGCGGCGATGCCGGCGACCCGGTCGAAGGGGATCTCGGGCTGGTGGAGCACCACCGCGGTTCCGGTCCTGTCGATGCCCCGCCGTCCCGCCCTCCCGGTGAGCTGGGTGTAGTCGCCGGGGCGGAGCAGCTCGTGGGACTCGCCGTCGAACTTGGATAGGCGCTCCAGCACAACCGCCTTGGCCGGCATGTTTATACCGAGGGCCAGGGTCTCGGTGGCGAACACCACCTTGATCACACCGGCGGCGAACAGGATCTCGACCGTCTCCTTGAAGGCGGGGACCATCCCGGCGTGATGCGCCGCCACCCCCTCCTCCAGATCGCCAAGCCAGCGGTCGAAGCCGAGGACGGCGAGATCGGCCGGGTCGAGGTGGGAGGTCCTGGCGTACGCCGCCCGGGTGATCTCGGCTCGCTCCGCCGTCGTGGTCAACCCCAGCCTGGCCCCGGCGACGTGGGCGGCGGCATCGGAGCAACCGGCGCGGGAGAAGATGAAGTAGATGGCGGGGAGCATCCCCAGCCGGGACAGCTCCTCGACCACACGGAGACGGCGGGGGGCGGCGAACCGGCGGAACCGACCCCGCCCCTTGCGCAGCAGCGCCACCACCGCCGGGTTGGGTCTGGTGCCGGTCCGGTCGAACACCGGGAACAGGTCTACCGCCCGTTCCCGGTGCCGGTCCTCGATCATGTAGACGCTCTCCAGGGGGACCGGCCGGTGGCGCTCCTCGATCAGCACCGTCTCCCCCCGGCGCGCCTCCACCCAGTCGGTCAGCTCGCGAGCGTTCGCCACCGTCGCCGAAAGGCTGACCAGTTGGATGTGGCCGGGAAGGTGGATGATCACCTCCTCCCACACCGAGCCGCGGTAGCGGTCCTGGAGAAAGTGGACCTCGTCGAGCACCACCACCGCCAGCCCGTCGAGCTTGCCCGGGTGCGCGTAGATCATGTTGCGCAGCACCTCGGTGGTCATCACCACGATCGGGGCATCGCCGTTGATCACGTTGTCCCCGGTGAGCAGCCCGACATCGGCCTCGCCGTATGCGGCGACGAGATCACCGAACTTCTGGTTCGACAGCGCCTTGAGCGGGGTGGTGTAGAAGGCCCTCGCCCTGCGCCGCCGGGCCAGCACCACCGCCGCCTCGGCGATCAGCGTCTTGCCGGCCCCGGTCGGGGCGGTGACCACCACCGACCGCCCCTCCTCGATGTGCCCGATCGCCTCGAGCTGGAACGGATCGGGGGCGAAGGGCAGCGCCGCCACCCATCCGGCCAGGGATCCCGGCTCCACCGTCACTTCTTCAGCCCGAACCGGATAGCCAGGATCGTCCCCTCGTACAGCAGGTACAGCGGCCCGGCGAGCAGGATCAGGGTGAGCGGATCACCCCCCGGGGTGAGCAGCGCCGCCCCCACCAGGATGATGGTGACCGCCCAGCGCCGCCACGAGCGCAGGGTCCTCGACGTCACCGCACCCACGGCGCCGGCGGCGAAGAGGAACACCGGGAAGAGGAAGGCGAGCCCGAAGGCGAGCAGGAACCGCATGGCGAAGCGGAGGTAGAACTCGGCCCCGATCACCGGGTCGAGGATGTCGGTGCCGATCCCGAGCAGCAGCCGCAGCGTCAACGGCAGCGACAGGTAACCCACCACCACCCCGGTGGCGAAGAGAACGCCGAGCACGATCGAAAGGGGGAGGACGACCCGCCTCTCCCGCTTGGTCAACGCCGGGCTGACGAACCCCCAGATCTGGCCGATCAGGACCGGCGAGGCGACGACCAGGCCGCCGAACATCGCCACCCGCAGCACCAGGGTGAAGGCCTCGGTGGGTTGGAAGAACGCCAGCCGGTCGCCGTCGACGGCCTGCAGGTACGGCTCGGCGAGGAGGTCGAGCAGCGGGCGGTAGAAGGCGCCGGCGATCGCCGTCCCCACGCCCACCGCGATCACGGAGATGATCAGCCGCCGGCGCAGCTCGACCAGATGATCCATGAACGACATCGGGGTGTCGGTCATGCCGGGGGCGGGGTCTCCCCGGGCTGTTGGGTCGGGTCCGGTGCCGGTGCGGTTGGCGTGCTCGGCCGGGGCCCGCCGTCGAGCCGGGGGATCGCCGCCTTGAGATCCTCCTTGGCGGCGCGCAGGTCACGCTCGATGTCGGCCAGGGGCCGAACCAGCTCCTCGGTTCCTTCGGTGAGCTCCTGTCGAACCGTGCCGGCGGCATCGCGCAGCTTCCCCACCAACGCCCCGGCCTTGCGGGCCAGCTCGGGAAGGCGGTGCGGCCCGAACACGATCAGGATGATCACGGAGATCGTCAGGATCTCGGACAGGGTGAGGTTGGCGTTCACGGTGGCGATGGTAGGGCGATGACGATCCGGCGTTTCTTAGGACCGAAACGCGTCATGAGTGATGCGTTTCGATCCTAAGAAAAGTTGGGGTGGAGGCTCAGCCCCGATAGCGGGCGAGGATACGGCGGCGCAGATCTGCCACCTCGGCGGCGACCTCGTCCCCGCTCACCAGCTCCGCCTCGCCACCCAGACGGAGCAGGAGACGAGCGGCCACCGATGGGTCGCCGGCGAAGAAGCGGATGGTCACCGGGCCACCTTCCCCGGTGTCCTCGACGATCTCGACCGGGTAGTAGTCGGTGACCCAACGGGCCCGGGTGCTCAGGGTCATCTCGCACACGACGTCGTCGTCTCCGCGGTGGTACGACACCAGCGGGGGCGGGGTCTCGGCGGGGGGCTCGAACCGCTCCCCGGTCGGCTGCAGCGAGCGGATCCGGTCGATGCGGAACACCCGCTCGTCCCCGGCCAGCCGGCAGAACCCGGTGACATACCAGTTGCCGAGCGTGGAGAGCACGATCCACGGCTCGATGTCGCGCTCGGTGGTGCGGTCGCCGGCGATGGCGGTGTACACCAAGTGCACGACCTCATGGTCGGCGGCCGCCCGGCGCAGCTCGCCGACCATCCCCGGCTCGGGGAGGTCGACGGCGAGCACGTCACCAGCTTCGGGGAAGATGACCGCGGCCAGCTTGTCGACGGCGCGGCGCAGCGCCTCGGGGGCCTCCCCGGTCGACAGCATCGCCATACCGGATGCGATCAGCCCCAGCGCCTCGGGGGCGGTGAGCTGGACCGGGTCCGAGAAGTAGTCGGCCATCTCCACCACGACCTCGTCATCGTCGATGTACGCCACCATCAGGTCGTCGGGACCGTATCCGGGCTGCCCGCACACGAAGACCAGGTTGAGGTCGGCGACCAGCGACCGCGGGTCGTAGCCGAACCGGGTGCACACCTCGTCGACGGTTGTCCCGGGGTGGGCGATCACCCAAGGGAGCATGCCGAGCAGCCGGTTGAGCCTGGAGGCGGTGCGGGCGCTGCTCATCCCGCCACCCGCTCGATGATCCGCCGGCGCAACTCTGCCGGCTCGATGATCTCGGCGCCGTCCTCGAACGACAGCACCCAGCCGATCAGCGCATCCGGGTTGGCCACCCGCAGCGAGAGCTCGACGCCTCCGTCCGGGAGCCGGGTGACGGCGGCCGGGTCGTGAACCTGGCGCTCGGCCCACCAGGCCAGCTCGGGGTCGATCCGCACCAGGGCGGTTGTCTCGATGGCGTCACCGGCCTCCCAGGGGGCGTTGGGAACGAAGGAGACGGCGGAGAACCCCTCGGGTCGCTCGAAGCCTCCGGCCTCGCCGGTGGGGTTGACCGGGGTGGCCCGGTCCAGTCGGAACACCTTGATCAGGTCGTCGTCCCGCTCGGGCCCGATCAGGTACCAGTGCCCCCGGCGATGGGCCAGCCCGAAGGGGGCGACGGTACGCTCCCGTCCCCGGTAGGTGAAGGCGAGATGGCGCCGCACCGTGATGGCGGTGAACACCTCGGCCAGATCGTCCTCCGGGGTGCCGAGGTCGGCGGCGAGCGGCTCGCCCGCCGGTGCCAGCGGGGTCCCGCCCAGCTTGAACATGGCGTCCGGTCCGGACGACCTCCCGCCCATCCGCACCACCTGGGCGGCGATCCACAGGGCGGCCCGCTCGTCGTCGGTGAGACCCGGATCGGGGAAGGCCGACCCGGGAAGGACGGTGTAGCCGTGCTCGACCTCCCAGACGTCGGTCGGCCGGAGCTCGAGCCGGATGCCGAGACGGCGGAGCAGTACCTTGTCCCGCTCGAAGGTCCGGCGGAAGGCCTCGTCCGAGGAGCGGTCGTAGCCGGCGACCGTCATCCGGATCTGGTCGGCCGTCACCGGCCGATCGGCGGTGAGGAGAAACGCCAGCAGGTTCAGGATGCGCTCGATGACCTTCTGCATCTGGGCTCAGGGTATCGGCGCCGTCGGGTGCATTGAACCACCGAAGGCCCGGCTCACAGCCCGGCGATCAGCTTGTCGACCCTGTCGTCGACGGCCTTGAACGGGTCCTTGCACAGCACGGTGCGCTGCGCCTGGTCGTTGAGCTTGAGGTGGACCCAGTCGACCGTGAAGTCCCGCTTCTTCGCCTTGGCCGCCTTGATGAAGGCGCCACGCAGCTTTGCTCTTGTCGTGGCCGGTGGCTCGGTCTGGGCCCTGTCGACCATCTCGTCGGTGACCACCCGCTCCACCATGCCCCGCCGCTCCAGCAGGTAGTACAGCCCCCGCTCCTGCTTCACGTCGTGGTAGCTGAGATCGATCAGCGCCAACCGGGGGTCGGACAGCGGTACCGAGCGCTTCTCGGAGAACCGCTCGATCATCCGGTGCTTGGCCACCCAGTCGCATTCGCGGTGCAGGCTGAGCGGGTCCTTCTCCAGCCCGGTGAGCAGGTACTCCCACATCTCGATGGCATGCTCGACCTGGGCGGGGTAGCCCACCGTTCGTCCGTACCGCATCGCTCGCTCCAGGTACTCCCACTGGATGTCGAGGGCGGACAGCTCGCGGCCGTTGGCCAGCCGCACCCGGCGCCGGCAGGTAATGTCGTGCGAGATCTCCCTGATGGCCCTGATCGGGTTCTCCAGGCTGAGGTCGCGGAACACGACGTCGTCCTCGAGCATCTGGAGCAGCGCCGCCGTCGTTCCGATCTTGACCAGGGTGACGTACTCGGACATGTTGGAGTCGCCCGCGATGACATGGAGCCTGCGGTAGCGCTCGGCGTCGGCGTGGGGCTCATCCCTGGTGTTGATGATGGGACGGCTCCTGGTGGTTGCCGAGGAGATCCCCTCCCAGATGTGCTCGGCCCGCTGCGACAGGCAGAACACGGTGCCTCGTGCGGTCTGGAGCAGCTTGCCGGCGCCGGCGAAGATCTGCCTGGTGACGAAGAACGGGATCAGGGTGTCGATGACCCGCTGGAAGTCGCCGTGCCGTCCCACCAGGTAGTTCTCGTGGCAGCCGTACGAGTTACCGGCCGAGTCGGTGTTGTTCTTGAACAGGTAGATCTGACCGCGGATGCCCTCCTCCTCGAGCCGCTGTTCGGCCGATGTGAGCAGGCTCTCCAGGATGCGCTCGCCCGCCTTGTCGTGGGCGACGACGTCGACCAGGCTGTCGCATTCGGGGGTGGCGTATTCGGGATGGCTCCCCACGTCGAGGTAGAGCCGGGCGCCGTTCTCCAGGAACACGTTCGAGGACCGCCCCCACGACACCACCCGCCGGAACAGGTAGCGGGCCACCTCGTCGGGGGAGAGACGCCGCTGACCGCGCAGGGTGCAGGTCACCCCGTACTCGGTCTCGATTCCATAGATCCTGCGCTGCACCCGGGCAGCGTACCGGGACGAGGCGGTTGCTCGGGGAGCGGCGAACCTAAGGTTCCTGGGTGTCGCCACGACACGCGATCCGCTGATGTTGGAGCGAGCGTCGCCCCGGCCACGGCAGCCAATTCTTGGCAGTCGACTAGGTGCGCTCGGTGGTGCGGGCCCCGGCGATGTCCTCGGTGGTGAGCCGCCGGAACTTGCGTCGTCCGCTGGTGCGGTCGACCACCGCCGCCTCCCAGTCGGCGGGGGCGATGGTGCGGGTTTCGGCGCCCTCGGTGCCGGCGCGGTTCTCGGCGCCCTCGATGGCGCGTGTGGCCAGGCGGACCGCCGACGGGAGGTCGAGCTCGGGGTTCCAGCCCTCCTCGAGCACCGCGGCAACCTTGGCGTCGTTACCACCCATCGCCCCGAAGCGGTTGACGGTCCCCAGGGTGCCGTCGAACTGGATGCGGAAGATATGGGAATCGTCGTCTCCGACACCAACCTCGGCCACCATGATCTCGATCTCGTACGGCTTGAGCTCGTGGATGAAGATCTGGCCGAGGGTCTGGCTGTACGCGTTGGCCAGACCCCGCGCGGTCACGTCGACCCTTCCGTACGAATAGCCCTTGATGTCGGCGTAGCGGACCCCGGCGGTGCGCAGCATCTCGAACTCGTTGAAGCGGCCTACTCCGGCGAAGGCGATCCGGTCGTAGATCTCCCCCAGCTTGTGGAGCGACCCGCTCGGGTTCTCTCCGATGAGCAGCACGCCATCGGTGTACTCGCACACCGCGATGGGGCGGCCCCTGGCGATGCCCTTGCGGGCGAACTCGGCCCGCTCCTTGGTGAGCTGCTCGGGCGGGACATAGAAGTTGCTGGTCACGGACGGCCCTCGAGCACCGAGGCGGCGATGCCGGCCAGACGGTCGTCGGGGATCTCGGTGAGCCCCGATGCGGTGACGGTGACCACGTTGGGGTAGATGCCCCGCTTGACGTCGGGGCCCCCGGTGGCGGCGTCCTCCTCGGCGGCGGCGACCAGCGACTCGACAGCGAGACGGATGGCGCCCTCCTCGTCGAGACCGGTGCGGTAGGTCGCCTTGAGGAACGACTTGGCCTCGCCCCCTCCCGATCCCGTGGTGGCGTAGTCCTGCTCCTCGTAGCGGCCCCCCACCACGTCGAAGGTGTAGAGCTTGCCGGCGCCGGCGGTCTCGTCGAAACCGCAGAAGAGGGGGACGACGGCGAGCCCCTGGAAGGCGAGCGGCAGATGGTTGCGCACCATCCGAGCCAGGTAGTTGGCTTTGCCCTCGAGCGACAACCGGGTGCCCTCGATCTTCTCGTAGTGCTCCAGCTCGGTCTGGAACAGGCGGATCAGCTCGAGCGCCATACCGGCGGTGCCGGCGATGGCAACCGCCGAGTAGTCGTCGGCGGCGAACACCTTCTGGATGCGCTTGTGGGCGATGAGGTTGCCCGCAATGGCCCGCCGGTCGCCCGCCATGGCCACGCCGTCGGCGTAGCGCAGCGCCACCACCGTCGTCCCTTCGGGCACCTCAGGCATGGACGCCGCCTCTCCCCCGGTCAGCCAGCGCGGCGCCAGCCCCCGATCGTCGAGCAGCGAGGCGAAGCTGGCGTCGAGGCTTGGCGGTTGCAGCGGGAGGACCGGGCCGGTGGCGGTGAGCTCGTCCTTGCCGGGGCTCACTCCCCGCCCTTCTGGACGTAGTTCTTGACGAACTCCTCGGCGTTCTCCTCGAGCACGGTGTCGATCTCGTCGAGCAGGTCGTCGATCCGCTCGGTAATCTCCTCGCCCTGGTCGGCGGGAGCGGTCTCGTCGACCTCGGCCTCGCCTTCGCGGGCCGGAACCTGCTTGCGTTCCTGTTCAGCCATGATCGCCTCCCAATGCCTTGATCAGGTCCGCCGCGGTGCCGCACCGGTCGAGCAGCTCACCCACCATCTGCTTGGAGCCCTTCAGCGGCTCCATCATAGGCACCCGCCTCAGCGCCTCCTCACCGGTGTCGAACACCAGCGAATCCCAGTTCGCCGCCACCAGCGCCGACCCGAACCGGGCGACGCATTCGCCCCGGAACCATGCCCTGGTGCCCTCCGGCGGCTCGGTGACGGCCCGCCCCACGTCGTCGTCGGTGAACAGCCGCTGCATCCGGCCGGTGGCGACGAGCCGGTGGTACAGGCCCCGCGCCGGGTCGACGTCGTGGTACTGCAGATCGGCCAGACGCAGCTTGGGGTGTTCCCAGCCAAGCCGGTCGCGTTCGACGTAGCCCCCGAGCACCCGGTACTTGGCCACCCAGTCGAGCCGGTCGGCGAGCCGCATCGAATCGGTCTCGAGATCGGTGAGCACCTGCTCCCATCGCTCGACCAGGGTGAGGTAGACCTCGCCCATGTCGGCGGCGTTGACGTGCTTGGTTGCCCATTCGAGGTACTGCCACTGCATCTCGAGCGCCGTCATCGATCTGCCGCCGACGGTTGGCAAGGGCAGCCGCATGTCGACGTCGTGGCTGACCTGCCACGACGCCTTCACCGGGTCGTCGAGGACGATCGGCTCGGGCAGCGCCCCCGCCTCGAGAGCGGCCAGGATCACTGCGGTCGATCCCAGCTTGAGGAAGGTCTGGACCTCGGACAGGTTGGCGTCGCCGAAGATGACGTGGAGCCGGCGGTACTTGGAGGCGTCGGCGTGGGGTTCGTCCCTGGTGTTGATGATGGGACGCTTCAGCGTGGTCTCCAGCCCCACCTCCTCCTCGAAGAAATCGGCCCGTTGGGTGAGCTGGAAGTCGACCGGCGGCCTCCCGTTCTCGGCCCCGACCTTGCCCGAGCCGGTGAAGACCTGGCGCGAGACCAGGAAGGCGGTCAGGTTGCGGACGATCTCGCCGAACGGCAGCGATCGGGAGAGCAGGTAGTTCTCGTGGGCCCCGTACGAGTTGCCCTTGCCGTCGCTGTTGTTCTTGTAGACGAACATCCGCTCCTGCGCGGGCATGATCGAGCGGGCGGCGGCGACGGCGCGGGCCATGATGATCTCGCCCGCCTTCTCGTAGCGGGCCGCCTCCATGGGATCGGTGCACTCGGGCGTCGAGTACTCCGGATGGGCGTGATCGACGTAGAGCCGGGCTCCGTTGGTGAGGACCACGTTGACCAGCGCCGTCTCCAGCTCGGGCGGGACGGCGCCCTCGTACCCGAGGCCGCGGGCATCGCGGCCGGGCGATTCTTCGTCGATCGACCACTGGATGCGGGCCCGATCACCCCGGTACGAGTTGATCACCGTGCTCGAGGCGAGCACCGGGTTGAAGTCGGCCTGGTGACGGACCGTGATCCCATACTCGGTCTCGCTGCCCAGGACCCTGGGCGACACCGAGCGCTCGGTCACAGGTACTGCCCCGGGGCAACCGCTTCGATGCTTCGTCCATCTCCCTCGGCGGCGACGAGACGGACGTAGACGATCCGCTCGCCCTTCTTGCCCGAGATGCGGGCCCAATCGTCCGGGTTGGTGGTGTTGGGGAGGTCCTCGTGCTCCTTGAACTCCTGGGCGATGGCGGCGACGAGGTCGGCGGTGGTGAGACCGGGGGCGTCACCGGCGATCTCACGCTTGATCGTGTCCTTCTTGGCCCTGCTTACGATGTTCTCGATCATGGCCCCGCTGGAGAAGTCCTTGAAGTACAGCGTCTCCCGGTCGCCGTTGGCGTAGGTGACCTCGAGGAAGCGGTTGCTGGCCGAGGTGGCGTACATCCGCTCCACCACGGTGTCGACCAGGTCCGCCACCAGGGCGCCGCAGTCACCGCCGAACCGGTCGAGCTCGCTCTGGGCGTAGGGCAGCGACTCCTCGAGGTAGATCGCGAAGATCTGTCGGGCGGCCTCGGCGTTGGGACGCTCGATCTTCACCTTCACGTCGAGCCGGCCCGGTCTGAGGATGGCGGGATCGATCAGGTCCTCGCGGTTGGAGGCACCGATGACGATGACGTTCTTCAGCGTCTCCACCCCGTCCAGCTCGGCGAGAAGCTGGGGCACGATGGTCGACTCGACATCGGATGACACCCCGGTGCCCCTGGTGCGGAACAGCGAGTCCATCTCGTCGAAGAACACGATGACGGGCACACCCTCGTCCGACTTTTCCTTGGCCCGCTGGAAGATCAGCCGGATCTGGCGTTCCGTCTCCCCCACGTACTTGTTGAGCAGTTCGGGGCCCTTGATGTTGAGGAAGTACGACCGGGTGTCCTCGTTACCCTCTTTGGCGGCGACCGCCTTGGCCAGGCTGTTCGCCACCGCCTTGGCGATCAGGGTCTTGCCGCAGCCGGGAGGCCCGTACAGCAGCACCCCCTTGGGCGGAGACAGGTGGTAGTGGTCGAAGCGCTCCTTGTGGACGTACGGCAGCTCGACGGCGTCCTGGATGGCGATGATCTGCTCGCCGAGCCCGCCGATGTCGTCGTAGGTGATGTCGGGGACCTCTTCGAGCACCAGCTCCTCGACCTCGGGCCTGACCAGCTTCTCGAACACCATCCCGGTGCGGGGGTCGACCCTGACATGGTCACCGGGGCGGAGGAAGACACCCCGCATCGGGGAGGCGAGCTCGGTGACCCGCTCCTCGTCGGCCCGTCCGATCACCAGCAGCCTGGTCTCGTCGAGGACCTCCTTCACCGTCACCACCTCGCCCTGGATCTCGAAGTAGCGCACGTCGACGATGTTGCTGGCCTCGTTGAGCAGGACCTCCTGGCCGACCTCGAGCGCCTTTACCTCGATGGAGGGCTCCACGTTGACCCGCAGCTTGCGCCCTGCGGTGTGGACGTCGGCGGTGCCGTCCTCGTTGATCCGGATGATCGTCCCGAAGGGGTTGGGCGGTGAGGTGAGCTTCTCAACCTCCTCGCGCAGCATGGCGAGCTGCTGGCGGGTCTCCTCGAGGGCGGCGGAGAGCTTCTGGTTCTGGGTGGAGGCCTGGTTGAGGCGGTTCTTCGTCTCCAGCAGGCGCTCCTCGAGCACCCGCACCCGGCGCGGGGCATCCTGGAGACGCCGCCTGAGAACGGCGACCTCCTCCTCCAGCATCCGCACCGTCGCCCGGAGCTGGTGTGCCTCGTTGCCGCCTTGATCCACGGCGTCGTCCCTTCGTCTGGCCCTCGTTTCAGTGTAGGCCCCGGTCCGAGCAATCCCGGTGGACCGGCCGTGGTGCGATCGGGCGACAGGAAAGGCCGGTACAATGCCCTGGCGGGGTACACGGAGAGGACCCGACACAATGAAGGTATGGATCGATCAGGATCTCTGCACCGGAGACGGGCTGTGCGAGGAGATCGCCCCAGACGTCTTCGTCCTGCTCGACGACGGGCTGGCCTACGTCCGTGAGGGCGGCACGATCTTCGCCGAGTCCAAGGGCAATCCGCAGGGCGCAGCCGGCATGGCCGCCATCCCCGAGAACGAGCTCGACATCGTTGTCGAGGCTGCCGAGGAATGTCCCGGCGAGTGCATCTTCATCGAGCCCTGAGAACCGAGCACCGAACTCCGTCAGCGGGCGACCCGACGCCCCGTGGTGATGAACCCGGTGTGACCGACCATGCGGTGTGACGGGCGCACCGACCTGCCGTCCACCACCCAATCGCGGTGGATCACCTCGAAGGTGGCCACGTCGAAGAAGGCCTCGGTCGAGGTGAGTGCCTCCACCACGCTCTGTACCTGCGGGACCGTCGGCAGGTAGCACAGCAGGATTCCCCCGGGACGTAGCCCCTCGGCGGCGAGCCGGGCGAGGTGCCACGGCTCGGGTAGGTCGAGCACGATCCGGTCGGGTCCGACCACGGTGAGCCCCTCCTCCACCTCCCCCATCCTGAGGTCGATCTGCTCGGGGATGCCTCCGTGGAAGCCGGCGATCAGCTTGCGGGCCACCCCGGCATGATCCTCCCGGCGCTCGTAGCTCACCACCCGGCCCCCAGTCCCCACCGCCCTACCCAACGCCATCGTGAGGGCGCCGGAGCCGGTGCCGGCCTCGAGCACGGTCATCCCGGGGCCGATGTCGGCGGCGACAAGGATCGCCCCGATGTCCTTGGGGTACGACACCGTTGCCCGCCGCCGCATCTTGAGGACGTAGTCGGCCAGGGTGGGTACCAGTGCCACGTACGGCTCGTCCAGCGTGGTGAGGTGGACGCTGCCGTCTGCGGCGCCGATCAGGCTGTCGTGCTCGATGACCCCGCGGTGCGAGTGGAACTGGCGCCCCGGCACCAGCTCGATCAGGTAGCGCCTGCCCTTGGCGTCGTGGAGCATGCACGGGCCTCCGGCGACGAACCCCAGGGATCCCCGGTCGGGCTCCACGCTCCCGGGACTCACGGGACGATCAGCGGGCGAACAGCGAGGCCATGAGGGTGAGGACCATCATCACCACGACCAGCCACACGAAGATCTTGACCATCCGCTCCCTGTTGCCGAACACCTCAGCCCACCACGTCGGTCTCATCGACCACGGCCCCGCCCCGCACCAGCCGGACCTTCAAGGTCTCCCCTTCGCGCAGGTTCCTGGCGTAGAGCCGTTCCTTGGAGGGCCCCCGGCGATCGCGCATCCAGCCGATGAGGGCCAGGGCGGCGCCGATGCCCGACAGTCCGGGGCTGCCCCGGCGCAACCCGGAGAAGAGCTGCTGGATCCCGAAGGCCCGCATCGTTCTCATCGCAGGCGGAACACCTCGACCCTGGCGCCCCCGGTCTTGGTGCCGCGGCGGCGTCCGCGGACGAAGGCGAGGAGGACGATCACCACCACCACGACAGCGATGACCGTACCTGTCGTTTTCGCCTGCTCCTTGGCGTCGCTGACGATGGTCTCGATCTGGCGCAGCTTGCTCTCGATGTCCGAGCGTTTGACGGGCATGGGTCTCACTCCTTGGACAATGACGCGGTCACCTTGAACATGACGGCGACCACGATTCCGAGCGCCACCGCCCCCAGAATGTAGCCGAGGGCCTCCCAGTTGCGGCCATCGGGAAGGGCGGCGACCAGGTAGCGCACGGCGGCGATCCCGATGAACAGGGCGGCGAGGACGAAGCAGAGGGCCGCCGCCAGCGAGATGCCGGCGAATCGACCCAGCTGTCTGGCCGGCACCACCGTCTCCTGGCGGAGGTACTCCTTGGACAGCGCGACGAACTCCTTGACGTGATCCGGCAGCTCGCGTACGTCGGCCATTCGCGGACCTCCCTCGGCCTCGTCGTCGGCGCCAGGCTACCGCACCACCCGATGAGGCCGCCGCCGCACGGCTGCGGTCCGCCCGTGCTCAGAAGCGCCGCCGCCCGGCGGCGTTGGCCTTGCGCCGACCCCGGCCGAACCATCCGACGGCGAGCCCGAGGAGGAAGGCGAGGAGGATCCAGATGGCGATCTGCGTGGCGACGTATGTCATGGGTCACTCCTCCAGGGCGATGAACTCGATGCGGCGGTTCCTCGCCCGCCCCTCGGTCGTGTCGTTGTCGGCCACCGGTTGGGACTCACCGTACCCGGTGACCACGAACCGGTCCGGATCCTCTCCCCGCTCGACCAGATAGGCGAGCACCGCCTCGGCCCTGCGGACGGACAGAACGAGGTTGGATTCGTCGCTCCCCACCGAGTCGGTGTGACCGGCGATCTCGACCGGGACCTCGGGGAAGCGGCGCAGCGCCTCCAGCACCTCGCCGAGCAGCCGGCGACCTGCCGGGGTGAGCACCGCCGACCCGAACTCGAACTCGACCACCTTGCCCCGGATGAGGTCGTCCAGGTTCTCCTGAAGCTCGACCACGCGCTCGGGGGGTGGAGGCGGCGGGGCGTCGACCACGCTGAGGGCGCTGACGAAGTCGAGCGGGCTGTCCTCGAAGAGCTGCTCGGCCTGGCGGCGCACGTCCGCCCTGACCTGCCTGGTCTCGAACACGGCGGAGACGGTGGCGACGCTCGCCTCCGGGTTCACGATGATCTCGAAGGCGTCGACCTCGCCGTTCAACCGCTCGGTGATGGCGAGCACCGCCGCCATCCAGGCA
This sequence comes from Acidimicrobiia bacterium, assembly GCA_051002015.1. Lineage (GTDB taxonomy): Bacteria > Actinomycetota > Acidimicrobiia > Spongiisociales > UBA5794 > JACDBE01. The sequence continues at coordinate 8,039 of JBPCMS010000028.1, read as the reverse complement.
TCCGTGGCGGGGATCCGCTCCCTGATGACGAGGCCGTCGGCGTCGAGCTGGTGCCCCGAGGCCTGGAGGGCGGTGGTCACCCGGTCGATCGACGCCTGGTCGGGCATGGTCCCGGTGACGGTGAGGACCCCGTCCGCCAGGCTGATCGTCATCGGGTCGGACGGAACCGGGCCCTCGGGGGCGTCGGGCACCGCCACGTCGAGGGTGGCCCGCACCGTCTGCACCCCGTTGAGTTGTGCCACCGCCTTGGGAAGGGCGGTGAGGTCGGCCTCGCTGTCGACCGTGCCGGTGATGGTGACATCCTGGCCATCGGCAGCGACGGCGACTTGGTCGTAGCCTGAGCGTCTGAGGAAGTTGAGGGTGTCAGCGGCGACGGCACCCTGGACCTGGTTGCCGCCGACGAGGATCGCCGCCACCATCAGGCCGATCAACGCCAGCGCGGAGAGCAGGGCGAAGGCGACACCTGACAGGATGGGGCCTTCCTCGTCCTGCCCGGCGATGTACCGCGGCGTGTGCTGGCGCGGGGTCTCGGCGAGATCCCGCATCCGCGGCTTCGATTTCTTGGCCACGACACCCCTTGCTGCCGGCTCGCCGGGCGGTCATGCCGGCATCGCCCAGCGATCCTAACGCCGCCCCGTTCCGAGGTGGTCCACCAGCCGATCGATCAGGACAACCTGGGCACGGTTGAGGAGGAGGCGCGCCTCGTCGAGGCTCACCCAGACCATCCGGTCGATCTCGGGTACCTCGATCGTCCGTCCCGACCGCGGTGGCCAGGGGATGGAGATCAGGTTCGAGACCACCGAGGCGGTGTCGAGGTCGCCCTCACCGGCGTAGGCGCATACGGTCTTGCCCGCCCGCTGCACCACCGCCCCCAGGTCGATCAGGACCTCGGGAGCGGCGGCCCCGGTCTCCTCGGCGAACTCGCGCCGCGCCGCCGCCTCGGGTTCCTCGCCGGGCTCGATCAGCCCCTTGGGGATGCTCCACGCCCCCTCGTGCTTGTTGGCCCAGAAGGGGCCGCCGGGGTGGGCGATCATCACCTCGACCTCGTCGCCGATGAGGCGGTAGAGCAGGATGCCGGCGCTGATCGGACCCGGAGAAGGAGCCATGAGCGGGCCAGGCTATCGGTCCCGAAGGTCCTGTCCCTCACTCCCCCCGAACTTTGAGCGCCTCACCCCGTATAGCAGTGTCACACGCTCAAAGTTCGATCTCAGTGGAGGCAGAGGGGTGTCGGAGAGAGGACTCGAACCTCCACGGGATATTCTCCCACCAGGCCCTCAACCTGGCGCGTCTACCAATTCCGCCACTCCGACGTGGGTGGGCGAGTATATCGGAAGGGTCAGAGGTAGAAGCGGGACAGGCAGACGGCGACACAGGCCGGCTTGGCCCCTCCCTCGATCTCGACGGTGATCTCGGTGGAGGTCTGGATCCCGCCGCTGACCTCGGTGACGGCGCGCAGCACGGTGTGCGCCCTGACCCGGGAGCCCGAGGGAACCGGGCTGATGAACCGGACCCGATCGAGCCCGTAGTTGATCTCCATCTTCGAGTCCAGGTCCACCTGCGGGGCGATGGCGGAGATCAGCGACAGGGTGAGGAACCCGTGGGCGATGGTTGTCCCGAACGGGCCCGAGGCGGCCCGCTCCGGAGCGACGTGGATCCACTGGTGGTCCCCGGTGGCGTCGGCGAAGGTGTCGATCTGCTCCTGGGTGATCGTCACCCACTCCCCGACCCCGATGGTGGTCCCGATCCGACCGCGCAGCTCGTCGATGGTCATCGGATGGTGCTCCTCTCCGGTCACGGTTTGCCGTCTCTCCTCCGTCGGTACAGATCGGATGGTGGCACCTTCTCCGGGGGTCGGGCGGCGCTCATCACCAGTTCGGGGGCCCAGGTCGCCATGCCGTCGACGATGCGGTCGTACTCGGTCCTGCTCTCGGATTGGTTGCACAGCAGGTAGTTGACCCGGCCCTTCTTGGCGACCAGCGGCCCCACCCCGGTGTGGTCGGGGTTGCGGCTGCGCAGATTGGCCAGCGTCGATCCCCGAGCGCGCCGGATGACCAGGATGTCGTCCCACGGGATCCGGTGGCGGCGGAGCACGCATACCCGGGTCACCCCTTCATGCCCGAACTCGGTGCGTCGGGGCAGATCGAACAAAGCCGTACCGCCCAGGACCAGCGCCAGCACACCGAGCACGATCATGACCCCGCTGAAGCGGAAGTCCCGATTGAGCCCGAGGATCACCACGGCGATGAGGATGGTCGGGGCCGCCGCCGCGGTGAGCAGACCCCGGATCGATGAGTAGATGGCGACCGGCTCCGGGTCAGTTCTCACGGGCCTCGACGAGACGCAGGTCCCTACCCAGCCGCTGCACCTGTGCCACCAACGAGTCACCGGGGGCGGTGGGGAAGTGGCAGGCGGCCCAGTGACCCTCGGACGTCTGGCGCAGCTCGGGGGGGTCGACCCGGCATACATCCTGGGCGATGGGACAGCGGGTGTGGAAGCGGCAACCCGGTGGCGGGTTGGCCGGTGAAGGAAGATCCCCTTCGAGCAGGATCCGCTTGCGGGCCCGCTCGGCGTTCGGATCGGCCACGGGAACTGCGGAGAGCAGCGAGCTGGTGTACGGATGGGCGGGCGACTCGTAGAGCACGTTGCGGTCCGCCAGCTCCACCACCTGCCCCAGGTACATCACCGCCACCCGGTCGGAGATGTGGCGGACCACCGACAGGTCATGGGCGATGAACACGAAGCTGAGCCCGAACTCGTCCTGGATCTGCTCGAGCAGGTTGATCACCTGTGCCTGGATCGAGACGTCGAGAGCCGAGACGGGCTCGTCGAGGATGATCAGGCTGGGATCGAGGATCAGAGCCCTGGCGATCCCGATCCGCTGACGCTGACCACCGGAGAACTCGTGCGGGTAGCGGTTGCCGTGGTCTGCCATCAGCCCGACCTTGCCCAGCAGGGCGCCGACCCGGTCGTAGGCTTCCTTGCGGCCCATCCCGTGGATCCGGAGCGGCTCGGCCACGATGTCGCGCACCGGCATGCGCGGGTTGAGCGAGGCGTACGGGTCCTGGAAGACGATCTGCATCTCCTTGCGCAGCTCCCGCATCCGCTCCTTGTCGGCGGAGGTGACGTCCTCGCCCCGATAGGTGACGGTGCCCGAGGTGGGCTCGATCAGCCGGAGGATCGACCGACCCAGCGTGGTCTTGCCGCACCCGCTCTCCCCCACCACACCCAGGGTCTCATGGGGATCGACGTAGAGGGTGACGCCGTCGACGGCGAACACCGTGCCCGTCTGCCGGCGGAAGATGCCTTGCTTGATCGGGAAGTGGGTCTTGAGGTCGGTGACCTCGAGAATCGGCTCGGTCACGCCGTGCTCCCCGCCCGAGCCTCCACGACCTTGTCGATGTGGTAGCACCGGGAGCTGTGCCCGTCGCCGTTGACCGGGAACAGGTCGGGCTCGGCGTCGTGACATATGTCCGTGGCGAAGACGCACCGAGGCCGGAACGGGCAGCCTGCCGGCAGCCGCAGCAGGTTGGGCGGCGAGCCTGGGATCGGGGTCAGCTTGTCGGCGCTCCGGGAGGTGAGGATGGGGATGGAACCGAGCAGCCCGAGCGTGTACGGGTTGCCCGTCCGGTAGAAGATGTCGTCGATGCTCCCGGATTCGAACACGGCGCCGGCGTACATCACGTTGACCCGATCGGCGAGCCCGGCGACCACTCCAAGGTCGTGGGTGATCAGCATCATGGCGGCACCGGTCAACGCCTGCGCCTTGCGGATCACCTGGAGCACCTGGGCCTGGATGGTGACGTCGAGGGCGGTGGTCGGTTCGTCGGCGATGAGCAGCTTGGGCCCGTTGGCCATGGCCATGGCGATCATCGCCCGCTGCCGCATCCCGCCCGAGTACTCGTGGGGGTAGAGCCTTATCCGGCGTTTCGGATCTGGGATCCCGACCTGGAACAGCAGGTCGGTGGCCCGCTCCCACGCCGCCTTCTCGGTGATGTCGTTGTGCAGGGTGATCGCCTCGACGATCTGGTTGCCAACCGTGAACACCGGGTTGAGGGCGGTCATGGGGTCCTGGAAGATCATGGCGATGTCCTTGCCCCTGATCCGGCGCAGGTCCTTGATGTCGGCGCCGATCAGCTCCTTGCCATCGAACATGGCGCTGCCGCTGATACGAGCCGACCTGGGGAGCAGCCCCATGATCGCCAGCGAGGTCACCGACTTGCCGGAGCCAGACTCGCCGACAACGGCGAGCACCTCTCCTGGCATGACGTCGAAGCTCATGCCCCGCACCGCGGTGACGTCACCGTCGTCGCTGCGGAAGGTCACCGAGAGATCTCTGACGGACAGCAGCGGTTCGGTCAATGCCCCCTCCTGCTCGTGGGATCGAGTGCATCACGGAGGGCGTCTCCGAGGAAGTTGGTGCACAGCGTGATCAACACCACGAACAGGCCGGGGAGAAGCACCTTGGTCGGATCGGAGTCGATGGCACCCCGGTAGTCCTGGATGATGTTGCCCAGGCTCGGTGTCGGCGGCCGCACCCCGAGCCCGAGGAAGGACAGCGTCGACTCGATGACGATGGCGGCGCCCACCGCCAGGGTTGCGTTGACGATGATCGGCCCGAACGTGTTGGGGATGATGTGCCGGAACATGATCCTGGCCGGCCTGGCCCCCGCCGCGATCGCCGCCTGGACGAACTCCTGCTCCTTGAACTGGATGAAAAGGCCCCGCACCACGCGGGCGATCACCGGCCAGGCGAGGAAGGCGAGCAGCAGTGCGGTGCTGTAGACGCCGCCGCCCCACTTGACGGCCACCACGAGCAGGACCAGCAACCCGGGGACGATCAGGAACAGGTTGGTCAGGGCGGAGAGCACGGTGTCGACCCAGCCCCCGAAGAACCCGGCGATGGCGCCGATGACGGTGCCGATGAAGGTGGTGAGCAGGGCGACCACGATGGCGATGGTCATCGAGATCTGCCCACCGGTGAACACCCGGACCATGAGGTCGCGACCGATCTGGTCGGTGCCGAACGGATGGGACAGCGAGGGCCCCTCGTTGGGCAACCCGGCCAGCACCTGGTCGTAGGTGTACGGCGAGACCCATGGGCCCGCCCAGAAGGCGATGATCAGCAGCACCAGCACCACCAGGGCGACCACCGCCACCGGGTGCTTCCTGAAGCGCTCCCAGGTCTGGCGCCCCAGGCTGCGGGCCTCGACGTCGAGAGCGTCGGTCTCGGCGACGCCGGCGGCGGCCTCCGCCAGCATCTCGACCTGCTGATGCGAACCGAGATCAGTCATACCGCACCCGTGGATCGAGCACGCCGTACATGACGTCGGCGATCATGTTGAACATGATGGTGATGGCGGCGGTGAAGACCATGATCGCCATCACCGGGTCGAGGTCGTAGTTGGTGATCGACCGCAGGAAGTAGTTGCCGATTCCGGGCCAGGCGAAGACGGTCTCGGTGATCACCGACCCGGACAACAGGGCGGCGAAGTCGAGGGCCCAGATGGTGACCAGCGGGATCAGGGCGTTGCGCAGGGCGTGGCGGAAGATGACCTTGCGCTCGGAGACCCCCTTGGCCCGGGCGGTGCGGATGTATTCCGAGTTGATGACCTCCAGCATCGAGGCGCGTCCGAACCGGGCTTCCCCAGCGACGGTGACCAGCATCAGGGTGGTCACCGGGAGGGTCAGCGAGGCCACGATGTCCATGAAGTTGGCGTTGTGATAGCCGGTGACGTAGAACGGTCTGGTGCCCGTCCAATCCTGCCACCACACCCCCCAGAACACCTGGAGTAGCAACCCGAAGAAGAAGGTCGGCATCGAGATGCCGACGAAGGAGAAGGCGGTGAGCGTATTGTCCCCGAACGAGTACTGGCGCACCGCCGAGTAGACCCCCAGTCCCACCGCGATCAGCCCGGTGAGCACGAAGGCGGGGATGGCGAGCATCAACGTCTTGGGGAGCCGCTCACCCAGCACCTCGGTGACCGGCCGGCGGCCGTCGCGGACGGCGGTGCCCAGGTCGCCCTGGACGGCGTCGCCCAGCCAGCTCACGTACCGTTGCGGGATGCTCTTGTCGAGCTGGTACATCGCGGTCATCTCGGCCCTGAACTCCGGCCCGCACCGGGTGGGCGGGCAGGTGGCGAGCAGCAGCTCGGGATTGGACGAGATCGAGGTGAGATAGAACACCACCCCCGTCCCGATGAAGAGCAGGACGATCGAAGAGAAGAGCCGGCGGACGGTGTAGGCAAGCACGATCAGCGACCCAGGTGATGTTGCGGCATCGTCCATCGAATATAGCAAGGGAGGGGGCCCGATGGGGCCCCATCCCTGCGTTTCTCGACGACGGCTGAAGGATCAGCCGGCGAGCTTGAAGTCGACGACGTTGACGATCGGGCCTGCCGAGTTGGCGTCAGGCGAGATCGCACCGGCCGACAGGGCGGTGTTGCTGTATGCGTAGAACGACGGCTTCTGGGTCAGCGGGAGCACGATGAGCCCGCTCTCCCCGTCGGGGCCGAGCGTGGTCACGAAGAGATCCAGCTCGTTGTAGCAGACGGCTGCCTCCGCCTCGTCGACGATCTGGTCGCACTCGTCGGCCTTGGCGTCGAAGTCGGCGTTGGCGTACCCGTACGGGTTGTTGCCCGAGCCGGTGCGGTACGAGAACGACGCGCCACCCGGCCATGGACCACCCACCCATGCGAACTGGGTGAGCTCCCAGATGGTCGGATCGCCACCGAACGGGACGGAGAAGTACTCCCCACCCGGCAGGTTGTCGATCACGATCTCGATGCCCGCCTCGGCCATCTGCGCCTGGATGAGCTGCTGCTGCAGCTCACGGAGCTGGTTGCCGCCCGTGGTGCCCACCCTGAGGGTGAGACGCCCGTCGGTCGGGTGCTCGTAGACCCCATCGGCGCCCGCCACGTAACCGGCGCCCTCGAGCAGCGCCCTGGCGGCATCGGCGTCGCCGGTGCCGTAACCGGCCTCGCCCTGGTGGTCCTCGTACTGCGGCTGGTTCGACATCCAGTAGGTGTTGCCCAGACCGGCTGCCGGCAGCAGATCGCCGAACAGCGGCGTGTACAGCGTCTCGACCACCTGCTGCTTGTTGAGAGCGTGGGCGAGTGCCTCACGCACCTCGGTCTTGGCAAGGTGGACGTTGAGGATGTTCAGGCCCCAGTGCTCCCAGACCGGACCGGCCTGCGGGTTCACCGTGAAGTTGGCATCGGTCGCCAGCTCGGTGAACTGTTGCTGCGGCTGGGTCATGATCACGTGCGCCTGGTTCGCCTTCAGCGAGTTCACCTGGGCGTCGGTGTCGAGGACATACGTGATGTCGACGCCGCTGACGCAGGCGATGCCCGTGTTGACGACATCAGGGCTCTGCGAGCCGTTGTAGCTGTCGTTGCGGACGAAGTGCATCGCCACGCCACGGTCCCAGCTCTCGAACATCATCGGGCCCGAGGTCGGGATCGGGTCGCCGCTGGCCAGCGTCCACTCGCGCAGGGCGTCGTTCATCTCGGCCGCGGCGATTGCCGGGTCGGCGTCGAAGACGTGGCTCGGGTAGACCTCGGCGAACAGGGCCTTCCAACCACCGAAGAACGCGCTCCAGGTGATGGAGAATTCGGTGGGCGACGTCACCGCGAACTCGGTGATGGTGTCGAGACCGGTCCGGTCACCGATCAGGTAGATGAAGTCGCTCTCCGGGTCGGAGTCGGTTTCCTGGTCGTCGGGGGTGGTGTCCGGCCCCGTCGCCATGATGCCGTCGAAGGTGAACTTCACGTCGTCGCCGGTCAGGTCGTCGCCGTCTGACCACACCAGCCCATCACGCAGTACGTAGGTGGCGGTGAAGCTGCCGTCGCCGTTGTCCGTCATGACGGCCTCTTCAGCCAGGAGCTCCGGGAAGAAGGTGGTCGCCGCGGTGATGCCGTACAGACCGTCGAGCAGGGCCTGACGTGCCCACGCCGTTGTGGTCAGGTTGTTGGCCGGATCGTCCAGGTGCATGTCAGGTGGTTCCTGCTCATGTGCCCAGATGAGGTTGCCCTCACCGCCGC
>JBPCMS010000027.1:0-4994 GCA_051002015.1 Acidimicrobiia bacterium | reverse complement strand
GTTACCGCAAGCAGCAGGGAGAGGGCGAGGGTGGGCAGGCGGCGCATGACGACCTCCGGAGGGGGGAACCGGACACTTCCCACCATACGCAGGGCCCCCCCGGGTTGCCAGGCGCCCGGTGATGGCGACCTGCCCGGCTAGCCTTCCGGTCGTGCTGCGCTTCACCTTGGCGGGGATCCCCGTTGGTGTGCACGTCTCGTTCCTGATCATCGCCGTCGTGTCGCCCTCGAACCGGCCCGTCGACATGGCGGTGTGGGTGGTGATCGCCTTCCTCGCCGTCCTTCTCCATGAGGCGGGCCACGCCTTCACCGCCCGCCACTTCGGCGCCGACCCGGTGTCGATCACGCTGTTCGCCCTCGGCGGGGTGACCACGTTCGCCGCCTCGAAGGACCTGACCCCGAGGCGCCGTTTGGTCATCGCCTCCGCCGGCTCCCTGGTCGGGATCACCGTGGGGGGACTGGTGTGGCTGATCTGGAGTGCCGGCGTGTTCGACGACGTCCCGCCCACGGCCCGGCTCGCCGCCTCCGGCTTCATCTGGGCCTCGCTCGGTTGGGGGCTGCTCAACTGGATCCCGATCCGGCCGCTCGACGGCGGGGCGATGCTGACCAGCTTCCTCGAGATCGTGATCCCGCGCCGGGCGGTGCCCGTGGCCAAGGTGGTGTCCGCCGTCACCGGCGCCGTCGCCGCCTTCGCCCTGTGGAGGATCGGGTCGACCTTCGGCGCCTTCTTCGTGGTCCTGATCACGCTGGCCGGGCTGCGCTCGGAGCCGGCCGAGGTGGCCCGGACGGGACCGACGCCCGGCGGGATGGAGACGACCCGGGCAGGCGATCTCAGCGATGACGAAGGCGAGCCGCCCGCCCAGCCACCGGCGTTCCCGATCTGAGCGAAGCCGGTGCCGGGCGGGGTGCGGCCCGGTTACGATTCCGGTCTCCTCCCGGCACAGACCGCATGACTACGCCCGATCCCGACATCGCCGGTCCCCACTTTCTCGGCATCGGTGCGCAGAAGGCGGGCACCACCTGGCTGCACAAGAACTTCTCGCACCATCCGGGCATCTGGCTGCCGTACGAGAAGGAGCTGCACTACTTCGACGAGAAGCTGGATCGGGCCCGGTCGATGGAGGAGACGATCCGATCTCGGGCGGCATGGGCGGTGCGGTGGCGTCGCCAGGTGGAGCGGCAGCTCGGCAACCACGGGCGCGATCCCTCCTCGACCGATCTGGTGTGGTGCGCCCGGTTCTTCGTGAGCCAGCCGGACGATGACTGGTACCGGTCGCTGTTCACCCCAGGACCGGGTCAGATCGCCGGCGAGTTCACCCCGGAGTACGCCGTGATCGACACCGACCGGATCGCCAGGGTCGCCGCGGTCAACCCCGAGCTCCGGGTCATCTACATGGTGCGCAATCCGATCGAGCGCGTCTGGTCGCACGCCTCGATGACGGGAAGGGTCACGTCGGATGCCGCCATCGACACCGGCTGGTTCGCCCGGGCGGTTGCCCGCAACCGGGTCAGGGAACACACCGCCTACCTGGCCAACCTCGACCGGTGGTTATCGGTGTTCCCCCCGGACCGGATCTACCTCGGCTTTCTGGAGGACATCTCGTTCCACCCCAAGCGGCTGCTTGCGTCCCTGTACCGATTCCTCGGGCTCGAGCCGGAGGGCTTGGACCGGGCGATCACCCGCAAGGTCCATGCCGGGGGCGCCACCACCATTCCCACCGTGCTCGCGGTGCGGCTCGCCGCGGAATATCACGGTGCGCTCGAGGCGCTGTCCGCTCGGTTGGGGGGCTACGCCTCGGTCTGGCTCTCCATCGCCGACGAGCTGCTCCGGCGGCCGCCGTCGGCGCCGGAGATCCCGTACCCGTTCTGGGAGAGCGACCTGGCCGCCGCCGCCGGCTACCTACCGGTGACCGGGGAGGGGGCCGGGTCCCGGAGCGGTCCGCTGGGGACCTGACCGCTACCGGGCGGCCCTCCGCTTCAGGAACTCGTGGAAGCCGGGGGCGGTGTAGTCGTATTCACCCCGTCGCACCCGGTACATCACCCCGGCGGCGGCGATCCGACCCATCAGCACGTTGATGTTGCCCGTGGACTTGGGGCTGGCGGCGATCACATCCGACACCAGGACCGGGGGATAGGGGCAGGCACCGGCTGCGATCAGCACGTCCTGCTCGGCGGGGGTGAGCAGCCGCACCCTCGGCTCGTAGAAGTCGGTGTCGAGCCTGCGGGTGATGTCGGGCTCGACCACCGGGAGCAGGTCGAGCGACAGATGCTGGACGTCCGCCTGGTCGGCGGCGTCCCACAGCTCGGCCCCCCACAGCTGGACGAAGTACGGATAGCCGCCGATGCGGTCCGTCACCGCCTCCACCAGGTCGTCGGCGATGGTCACCCCGCTGCCGTCGAGCGGTCGGATCAGCGCCTGGCGGGCCGCCTCCGGCTCCAGCGATCCGACGTTCTCCCCACGGAACATGCGCTCGGTGTAGGTGCGGGCCCGCAGCAGCCGCGCCGCCAGGCTGGGGAGGCCGCAGACCACCAGCCCCACGGGAACGGCGTTGCGCTGCAGCGCAGACACCGCCGCCATCAGCACCGACAGCGATGCGGGGTTCTCCAGCACCTGGGCCTCGTCGAACATCAGGATGACGCCGAGCCGACCGTGGTCGACGGCGGTGGCCACGGTGGCGTAGATGATCTCGGCCAGCTCGATGTCGTGATCCTCGGCGCCGGGATCGAACGAGAGCCTGACATCATCGAAGCCGATCTCGAGCTTGGAGACCTGCTCGACCGCCTTGCCCACCTTGCGACGGATCCGGGCGCGGCGGGAGAGCTGGCGGCGCAGTCGCTCGCACAGCCCGGACGCCGTCTCGACCACCGCCTCCGGGCTGTCGTGGCGGTGCTCGAGCTCGAGCATCTCGGTGACCCAGCCCTCCTCGGCTGCGATCATCTCGTACTCACCGAGCAGCACCGTCTTGCCGACGCCGCGCAGCCCGGTTACCCGTACGTTGGCCGGGATCTCGGGGGCGGCCCGCAGCATCGACCGGAAGCGCCGCAGCTCGCCGCTACGACCGGCCAGATAGACCGGGGCCAGCCCAACTCCCGGACGATACGGGTTCCTCCCCGGCATGGGACTCATAACGGTTGGAATGTTAGAAGCCCCCAGCCGGGAAGCGAACCACCCCGGCTGGGCATTTGAAACATCTTGGCTGTAAGAAACGCCGAACGGATGGCCCGACGTTGCCGGGGTGTCGCCGCCGGCGGTATACTTGCCGCCAGATCTTCCCGATCGGGACTCCCGTTTACCCGGAGGCGCCTCGGCGCTGTTGTGAGCGGAGCGAGCCCACCAGGGATCGGCGGTCGCCCATCGCTACGGACGGGGTGACGGCCGATCTTCTCATGTCCGGACCGGACCGGGCCCTGGACGGGACCTTTTACAGAGAGAGCAAGCCGAAGCGAGGAGCATGCGTGCCGACCGTTGAGCAACTGGTCCGCAAGGGCCGGAGACCCAAGCCGAAGAAGACCAAGACCCTGGCCCTGGCCGGGTCGCCGCAGCGCCGCGGGGTGTGCACCCGGGTCTACACCGTGACCCCGAAGAAGCCGAACTCGGCGCTACGCAAGGTGGCCCGGGTGCGTCTCAGCTCGCAGATCGAGGTCACCGCATACATCCCCGGCGAGGGGCACAACCTGCAGGAGCACTCGATCGTCCTCGTCCGCGGCGGCCGGGTGAAGGACCTGCCCGGGGTTCGCTACAAGGTCATCCGTGGCGCCCTCGACGCCGCCGGTGTCGACAAGCGCAAGCAGTCCCGTTCTCGCTACGGCGCCAAGAAGGTCTGAGACCATGCGTAGAGCACCCGCAGAGATCAAGAAGCTCGAGCCAGATCCCGTCTACCGCAGCCTGCTGGTCACCCAGGTGATCAACAAGGTGCTGTGGCGCGGCAAGAAGGGCGCCGCCCGCCGCATCGTCTACGGGGCGCTCGAGATCGTCGACAAGCGCACCGGCGGCGACCCGCTGTCGACCCTGAAGAAGGCCGTCGACAACATTCGTCCCCAACTCGAGGTTCGCTCCCGCCGGGTCGGTGGCTCGTCGTACCAGGTACCGGTAGAGGTGCGGGCCCGTCGCTCCCAGACACTGGCGGTGCGTTGGCTGGTCGAGTTCGCCCGCAAGCGCCGCGAGCCCACCATGCCCGAGCGTCTCGCCAACGAGATCCTCGATGCCGCCAACCGCACCGGTTCCGCCGTCAAGCGGCGCGAGGACGTCCACAAGATGGCGGAGTCCAACAAGGCCTTCGCCCACTACCGCTGGTAAGCACCATGGCACGAACCATCAAGCTGGAGACGGTGCGCAACATCGGGATCATGGCCCACATCGACGCCGGCAAGACCACGACCACCGAGCGCATCCTCTACTACACCGGCCGCACCTACAAGATGGGTGAGGTGCATGAGGGCGCCGCCGTCATGGACTGGATGGAGCAGGAGCAGGAACGCGGGATCACCATCACGTCGGCGGCGACCACCACCCGTTGGCTGGACCACACCATCAACAGCATCGACACCCCCGGCCACGTCGACTTCACCATCGAGGTCGAGCGTTCCTTGCGCGTGCTCGATGGTGCAGTCGTGGTGCTCGATTCCAACCAGGGCGTCGAGCCGCAGACCGAGACGGTGTGGCGCCAGGGCGACAAGTACCACGTGCCGCGCATCGTGTTCTGCAACAAGATGGACAAGATCGGCGCCGACTTCGACCAGTGCCTGGCCGACATTACCACCCGTCTCGGCGCCCGGCCCGTTGCCATTCAGCTGCCCATCGGGGCGGAAGCCGATTTCGACGGCCTCATCGATCTCGTGCGCATGAAGGCTGTGATCTGGGAAGACGAGGGCCTCGGCGCCGATTTCCATGACGAGGAGATCCCCGAAAACCTGCGGGAGAAGGCCGAAGCCGCCCGTATCGAGATGATCGAGGCCTGCGTCGATCTCGATACCGACGTCATGGAATCCTATCTC
>JBPCMS010000026.1:0-7107 GCA_051002015.1 Acidimicrobiia bacterium | reverse complement strand
CGCCAGAACCCAGAAAAAGCCGAGAGCCCTTGCGTAGCAAGGGCTCTCGTTGGTGGCGGGGGCGGGATTTGAACCCGCGACCTTCGGGTTATGAGCCCGACGAGCTACCAGACTGCTCCACCCCGCGATGTTGTCTGTTGATGATACCACCCACCCCGCCGCAACGATCGCCGATGAGGTCCTCAGCGACGCTGGCGTCCCCGGCGTTGCCGGTGTCACCACGGTGTCGGTGATGATCTCGCTGTCGGGATCGACCGCGACGTGGCCCTTGTAACCATCGAAACGGCGGGTTTGGGTCTTGTGGCCGTGACGGGCGTCGGGATCGACGGTGGAGATCACCCGGTCCTTGGCGACCCGTCGGGCGATCCGGAACCGGCCGTCGTCGCCGCCTTGGAGGTCTTGGCCAACCACGGTGGCCAACAACTGGGCCGCTTCGCTCACCTCGATACCCAGGTCACGTCCATCGAGTACCGCCAGACACGCCAACGCGTCGGCGGCCAGGTCGGCGACAAGCTGCTCGCGGGCTGCATCGTCATCCCAGTCACAAGACGGTTTGCCACCCGAGGCGTAGTCGTCAGCGCGGCTGAGTGCCGCACGCAACTCGGTCTCCACTGCGGCGTCGACAACGCAGAGCAGGCGCCGGATCGCCGAGCGGATCATCGTCACCGTGTCCTGGGTCGCCACCGCGTCATACAACGGTGTCGAGTCCAACACCCGCTTGGCCGACACCACCCCAGCCCCCCGAGCCGCGCCCAGCGACACCTCGAAGATCCGTCGGGGCCGTTGCGAGCGGGCGAGACGGGCCCGCATGTCGACCAACACCGTGTGCACAAACCCCGGGTAATCAAAGTCCAGGCCCCCACAGGCGTACTTCCAGCGGGCATCGAACTCGAACGCCGCCACCGCTTCACGGTCCGACAACCCCAACAGACGCTGCAGGACCATCACCGTCGCCACGATCGACGGCGGCACCGACCGCCGACCCGTCGACTCGAACAGATCAGCAAACATCTCGTCTGGGAACAGAACATGGCACTCGCGATGCAACACCGCCCAGATCGAGTCCACGCCAACCCGATCCCCGACAAAACCGGTCGTGCCCTTCAACAAGTCAGCCTGCCTCGGCGTCACACCCACCGTCACCGCAACCACCCCCAGGAGAACAACACACCTATAATTCTCCCAGAACCCGCCGCCGATTCCGAGCACCCACACCCGCGAAAAACACCAATCACCTAGGCACGCACGAGTCCGAGCCGATGGTGACCGGCGCGGCCGGAATCCACCCCGAGCACGAAGCGCTGCTGGCCGACTCGGTCGGTCTCGCCCTGCTGGTGGTGCTCGACACGCTGGCTCCTGCCGAGCGGCTCGCCTTCGTGCTGCACGACATGTTCGATGTGCCCTTCGATGAGATCGCTCCCATCGTGGGGCGCTCCCCGGTGGCGGCAAGGCAGCTCGCCAGCCGCGCCCGCCGCCGGGTGCGGGGAGCGGCAACGGTTCGCCACGCCGATCTCACCCGCTGGCGAGAAGTCGTCGATGCCTTCCTCGCCGCCGCCCGCGGCGATGATCTCGGCGCGCTGCTTGCGGTGCTCGACCCAGGCGTCGTGCTCCGAGCCGACCGCGCCGCCGTCGATGCGGGCGCCTCGAGGGAGGTCCGCGGGGCGCCGGCGGTGGCCGCCACCTTCTCGAGGCGTGCCCGGTTTGCGCAACCGGCACTGGTCGACGGAGCCGTGGGAGCGGTGTGGGCACCGGGAGGACAGCCGAAAGTCGTATTCGGCTTCACGATCACCAGCGGGAAGATCGTCGGGATCGACCTGGTTGCCGACCCCGAGCGGCTTCGCCGCCTCGACTTGGCGATCCTCGACCACTGACGACCCCTCCCACGCTTGCGGCTCGGGTCAGCCGTCGGCGGCCAAGCCGGCACGCTGCCGGGTCAGACGTTCGTCCATGGTGAAGGCGGTGAGGGGATCACCGGGTGGAGGTTCCGGTGACCCCCTGGATCTGTGGGCTGGCGGCGGCCTCGGCTACCAGGGGCAGGACGGCTCCTCGTCTCCAGAGACGAGGATGGCGGTGGCGATGGAGGCGACACCGACCACGAGGCCGGTCACGAGGGCGGCGATGGTGCGGGGGAGCATGCCGGTTCCTTCAGTCGGGGGGTTCACGGTCCAGTTCTACCCGGTGATCCTGAACCGGACCTATGGGCTACATGAACGCAGCGTGATAGTTCGGCGAATGTTCGAGGCCGCTCCCTCGACCGCTTCAGATTCGGCAAGGGCGATACCGCCGGTCAGAGGCGTTACCGCTTCCAGGGCCCGCCCCGCTCGTAGGAGGCCGCCCGGGCTGCCGGTGAGCTGCCAGATCCGGCCCGGTACGCTCGCCCCCGTGCCCGGAGAACCCGTCCGCTACCGCTCCCACGATGAGGACAGCGGCCGTTGGATCGGGTTCCCGTTCCGCGACGGCGACATCGTCATCAGCACTCGCTCCAAAAGCGGCACCACCTGGATGCAGATGATCTGCGCCCTGCTGGTGTTCCAGACCACGGAGCTGCCGGCACCGCTGGCGGAGTTGTCGCCCTGGCTCGACTGGCTGGTCCGCCCCCGCCCCGAGGTGTTCGCCGCTCTTGCCGCCCAGCCGCACCGCCGTTTCGTCAAGACCCACACCCCGCTCGACGGCATACGCCTCGACCCGAGGGCCACCTACATCGTGGTGGCCCGCCACCCGCTGGACATGGCGGTATCGCTCTACCACCACCGCCACAACATCGACCGACGGCGTCTCCGCAGCCTCACCGGCCATACCGAGCCCGACCGGACGGAGACGGCGCCTTCCTCGCTGCGGGAGTGGCTGCTGGAATGGATCGAGCGCCGGGTCGCTCCCGGCGACGAGCTCGACTCGCTCCCCGGCGTGATGTGGCACCTGGGCGACGCCTGGGGCCGCCGTCGCCAACCCAACGTGGTGCTGGTCCACTATCACGACCTGACCAACGACCTCGAGGGAGAGATGCGCCGGCTCGCCGAGCTCCTCGAAATCGCCGTGCCCGAGCCGACCTGGCCGGTGCTGGTTGCCGCCGCCCGGTTCGAGAGCATGCAGGCCGCCGCCGAGCGGCTGGCGCCGGACGTATCCGGGGTGCTCAGGGATCGAGCCGCCTTCCTTCGCGGCGGCGTCTCGGGAGCGGGACGCGCCGTGCTCACCGACGATGAGCTGGCCCGCTACCACGCCCGCACCGCCGCGCTGGCCCCGCCCGACCTGCTCGCTCCCCCGGCCATTTCGCCGAGCGCCACGGCTTGATCCTGATCGTGGCGCTGGGCGAGTCGATCGTCGCCATCGGGGTGGGGGTGGCGGCGCTGCCCGTCTCGTGGCCGATCGTGGCCGCCTTTGTGGGGGGCCTGGTCCTGGCGGCCGGGGTGTGGTGGACCTACTTCGACGTGAGCGCCCTTCAGGCGGAGCATGCCCTCGCCTCCGAACCCAAGGCCACCCGGGCTCGCCTGGCACGCGATGCCTACACCTTCCTGCATTTCCCAGTGATCGCCGGGATGGTGCTGCTCGCCCTGGGTCTGAAGAAGGTGCTCGAGTACGTGGGCGACACCGGGCACCACCCTGGCCGACCCGCTCACCGGGATCGGGTTGTTCGCCCTGTTCGGCGGGGTGTCCGTCTACCTGCTGGCTCACGTCGGCTTGAAATGGCGCACCGCTCACGTACTCAACCGGGACAGATTGCTCGCCGCCGGAGCCGTGGTTGCCCTGATCCCGGTGGCCGCCACGCTGCCCGCACTGGCCTCGCTGGCCCTGGTCACGGTGGTGATGGTGGCGGTGATCACCTTCGAGACGGTCTTCTACGCCGATCATCGCGCCCGGATCCGACACCAGCTCACCGGCGGCTGAGTCGACCGCTGCGCTACGAGGGTGCGGGCTCGGTCAGGGTCCGGGCCTCGTCGATCAGGGCGCGGGCCTCGTCGATGGCCACGGCGTAGCCGGCCAGGTCGCCGGCGGCCAGGGCGGCGTCTGCCTCGAGGAACTTCTCCGCGGCGGCGTCGAGCAGGGCGGCCACCTCGGGTGGGACCTCGGTGGGCGGCTCCTCGGGGCCGGGTTCGGGCGGCGTGCCCGGCTCCTCGGGCAGTTCAGAAGCGCCGAAGATGGTGGCGAGGGTGTCGGTGAGGCTCTCCCCCATCTCGATCTGACCGTTGAACGACACCACCACCCGCTTGAACTCGGGGATGCCGGCGCCGCCGCCGCTGTTGGCCCTGATGTAGATGGGCTGGACGTAGAGCAGCGACTCCTCGATGGGGACCACCAGCATATTGCCCTGGATGACATCGGAGCCACCCTGGCTGAGCAGGGTGAACTGGGCCGAGATCTCCGGGTCCTGGTTGATGAACTGCCCCACCTGACCCGGGCCCTGCTGCGCCGAGCGGGCGGGCAGTCGGAAGTCGATGATCTCGCCGTAGTCCTCCGGGCCGGACTTGGCCACCATGAACGACACCATGTTGGGCCGGGACCGCGGTGTGAACGGCTGCATGATCAGGAACGACATGTCCTCCTCCCCGGGCAGCCGCATCAACAGGTAGTAGGGCAGCATCGGCCGCACCGACTCGCCCTCGGTGTCGAGAAAGCCGCCCTCGCCCCGCAGCGCGTCACGCACCGTGTTGGAAGGATCGCTGGCGATCTCCCACGGGTCGACGCCGCTGAAGAAGTCCCGGGGGGCGGTCATGTGGTACAGCAGGTACATGTCGGACTGGACCCGGAACAGGTCCTCGGGGTAGCGCAGGTGCTCCCGCAGATCGGCGGGAAGCGGCTCGGCGGTGAACAGGTCGGGGAAGATGCGCCGCTGCGCCTGGATCAGCGGATCGGACTCGTCGATGACGTAGAACGTCATCTCGCCGCTGAAGGCATCGATCGTCGCCTTTACCGGGTTCCGGATGTAGTTGAAGGACGGCGGCAACCCCGGGCCCTGGCCGAGCCGTGCGGTGTTGGCGAACGACGAGTACGGGTAGTCGTCGGACACCGTGTACAGATCCATCACCCAGATCAGCCTGCCTTCGGAGATGACCAGGTACGGGTCGGCGTCGGCGTGGAGGAAGGGCGCCACCTTGGCCACCCTGGAACTGATGTTGCGCTCGATCATCACCTTCGAGTCGGCCCTGGGCTGGCCCGAGATCAGGACGTCGACGTCGCCGAACCGCAGCGCCCACGCCGCCCGGCGGAACACCCCACCCAGTTCGACCCCGCCGTCGCCGTCGTAGCTGTTGCGTTCGACCTCGGACTCGCCGATGGGGAAGTCGACCTCGTCCTGGTTGGTGTCGACGATCAGGTAGCCGGCGTCGGCGCTGTCCGAGAAGTAGATGCGGGGCTGATCGATGGTCAACTCCTCGGCGGTGGTGGTCGGGGGAATGTCCCGCAACAGAAACTCGGGCTGGCCGACGGTGTCGACGTCGTTTGCCGGCGACAGCACCGCCCCGAAGCCGTGGGTGTACACCAGCGTCTCGTTGACCCACCCGCTCCCCGGGATGCTGTCCTCGGCCAATTCACGGGCGGACACCATCACCTGAGTCAGCCGGCCGTCGATGGTGTAGCGGTCGACGTCGACGTCGTTGATCCCGTAGAAGGTGCGGATCTCCTGCAGCTCCCGGTACGTGGTCTGCAGCACGGTCGGGTCCCACAGGCGGATGTTGGAGATGGTGGGTTCGTTGGCGTCGAGGTCGTCGACGGTGAGGTCGGCGGCGGCGGCGAAGCTGCGCACCTCGACATCGGCCAACCCGAACGCCTGGCGGGTGGCCTCGATGTTGTGCCCGACGTAGACCTCTTCCTTGTTGACCTCGTCCGGTACCACCTGGAACCGCTGGATGAAGGTCGGGTACAGCCCGCCGACCACCACCGAGGTGAATAGCCACAGTCCCAGCGCCACCAGCGGCAGCGTCCATCCCCGGAACCAGATGTTGACCAGCAGGATGATGGCGGCGACGATCGATATCAGGATCAACAACCGCAGCGCCGGGAGCTGGGCGTTGACATCGGTGTAGGTGGCGCCGGTCGCCGCCCCCCGCTGCGATAACAGCAGATCCCAGGTGTCCAGCCAGTACCCGACCGCCTTGAGCAGCGCCAAGGTGGCGAGGATCACCGACAGGTGAACCTTCACCCCGGGGTTGACCCGGCGCTGCTGGCCCTGCATGGCGATACCGCCGTTGAGGTAGTGGATCACGGCCACCACCAGGAGGATCACCACCAACAGCTGGAACAGCCAGCCGAACAGCGACCGGTAGAACGGCAGGTCGAACACGTACCGGCCGATGTCGTTGTTGAACAGCGGATCGACCACCCCGAAGTCGCCACCGTGGCGGAACATCAGGAAGTCCTGCCACCACAGCGAGGCCCCCAGCCCCAGCATCAGCCCCAGGGCTGCGGCGGCGATCAGCCGGATCAGACGCTCACGGGGCGCCACCCACTCGTGCCACCGCTCCAGCAGCTCGTCGTCGGGGCCCCCGGTCGGGACCAACTCCCGGGGGGAGAGGCGATCGGCCAGCCACAGGTTGATCCAGATCAGGGCGGCGGCGAAGAGCGTCGCCACCAGCACCAGCCACACCATGGTGAGGGTGAGGGTGCGCCACACCCCGTTCAGCTCGAGCGAGTCGAACCACAGGAAGTCGGTCCAGAAGGTGGCGATGGACCGCAGCCCCAGCAACAGCAGCACGAGCCCGACCGCCACCAGGGTGAGCAGGCGGCGGGAGCGGCTGCGGGGACGGAGCGGGATGGGCTCCTGTTGGATCACCCGGCGATTGTAGGAGAGAACGGTCCTATGGAAGCCTGCCGGCCGGAGTCTTTCGCGCTCCGAGGCTTCGCGGTTCCCTTCGGCGTTATGGTGCGATATGTTGCGGTGGCAGAGCCGGGTGATCGGAGTCTGATGCGGCCCACACGGACAGGATCGATGTGGCTGGGGGTGATCGTGCTTGGCGTGGCCTCCGCCTGCACCGGAACCGAAGCCGCCGTCACGACCACGGTCCCGCTCCCCGACCCGACCTCGACCACATCCTCCCCCACCACGACCGCCGTCCAGCCGACGACCACGACCGCGGCCACCACGACGACCGCCCCCAACGGCCCGGTAGGCGACCC